>JAFLEG010000321.1 GCA_017302195.1 Verrucomicrobiota bacterium | reverse complement strand
GGGCACCGGCAATGGGCTGGATGGCTCCTGGTTCCAGGGAGAAGCTGGTGAAGAAGGGCGGTTCCTGGATGTAGGTGGACCGCGGATCCCACTCATAGACGTTGCCCACGCTGGAGGGGATCTCGTTCCACTTCGGGTTCTGGGCAGCGAAGTTGCGGTACAGCTTGCGGAAGACCTCGGGCTTGAGCGCGGACTCCATGGCCTCGCGCACCTCCTGCAGCGATGGCCAGATGTCGGCGAGGTACACGGGCTGTCCATCCTTGCCGGTTCCCAGAGGCTCGCAGCTCAGGTCCACGTCCACGCGTCCGGCGAGGGCGAAGGCCACCACCAGCGGGGGAGACATGAGGAAGTTGGACTTCACGTTCTGGTGCACGCGGGCCTCGAAGTTGCGGTTGCCGGACAGCACCGAGGCGGTCACCAGGTCGTTCTTGACCACGGCATCCTCGATGGCGGGATCCAGCGGGCCCGAGTTGCCAATGCAGGTGGTGCAGCCGTAGCCCACGGTGTTGAACCGCAGCTTGTTCAGGTAGGGCGTGAGCCCGGTCTTCCTGAGGTAGTCAGTGACCACCCGGGATCCGGGCGCCAGGGAGGCCTTCACCGCGGGATTGACCTTGAGGCCCTTCTCCACGGCCTTCTTCGCCAGAAGTCCCGCGGCCAGCATCACGCTCGGATTGCTGGTGTTGGTGCAGCTGGTGATGGCGGCGATGACCACCGATCCGGTGCCAAGCACGGCCTTCTTCTTGGACGCCATCTCCACCTTGACCTTGGATCCAAACGCCTGGCGGGTTTTGCCGAAGCCGTTCTCGGTCACCGGGCGCTGCACCGCCTGGAAGAACTCGCGCCGCAGGTTCCCCAGTTCGATGCGATCCTGCGGGCGCTTGGGTCCGGCGACGCTCGGCTTCACGGTGCCGAGGTCAAGCTCCACCACCTGGGAGTAATCAATCTGCCCGGCCTCCGGGATGCCCCACAGGCCCTGGGCGCGGTAGTAGTTCTCGTACAGCGCGCAGTGGGCCTCGGAGCGTCCGGTGGCCCGCAGATAGTTCACGCATTCAGCATCCACCGGGAAGAAGCCCATGGTGGCGCCGTATTCCGGGGCCATGTTGGCGATGGTCGCGCGGTCCACCACTGGCAGTGCCGCGGCGCCGGGACCGAAGAACTCCACGAACTTGCCCACCACCTTGGTCTTGCGGAGCAGTTGGGTCACGGTGAGGGCGAGGTCGGTGGCGGTCACGCCCTCCCGCAGCGCCCCGGTCAGGTGCACGCCCACGACGTCCGGGGTGAGAAAGTACACCGGCTGTCCCAGCATGCCCGCCTCCGCCTCGATGCCGCCCACACCCCATCCCACGATCCCGATGCCGTTGATCATCGTGGTGTGCGAATCGGTGCCGACCAGGGTGTCGGGGAAATAGAGAGGGTTTGGGGGCCGGGATCCGGGATCCGGGGAGGAGTGGAGGACGCCCTGGGCGAGGTATTCGAGATTGACCTGGTGGACGATGCCGATTCCCGGGGGCACGACCTTGAAGGTGTCAAAGGCCTGCATGCCCCACTTCAGAAACTGGTACCGTTCGCGGTTCCGGGAGAACTCCAGGTCCAGATTGCGGGCCATGGCGTCCGGAGTGCCGGCAAAGTCCACCTGGACCGAATGGTCCACCACCAGGTCCACCGGCACCAGGGGTTCGATGATCTTCGGGTTCTTGCCCAGCTTGGCCACCGCGGTGCGCATGGCGGCGAGGTCCACCAGCAGCGGCACCCCCGTGAAGTCCTGAAGGACGATCCGCGCCACCACGAACGGGATCTCGGCGGTGCGGGGCTCGTTGGGCTTCCAGTTCGCGAGTTCGCGCACGTTCGCCTCCTGAACCTTCAGGCCGTCGCAGTTTCGCAGGACGGATTCCAGCACCAGCCGGATGGACACCGGCAGGCGGGAGACGGCGCCGATGCCGGCCTGTTCGAGAGCGGGCAGCGAGTAAAAGGTGCCCTGCGTCCCGTTGCCGAGGTCGAAGGATTTCCGGGTGTCGAACAAGTTGTGCGGTGTGCTCATGCGCTGGGGAGATGTCGGGTCAAGCCCGAGGACGGCCGGAAACCGTGGGCATTGGCGGCGGGAGCGTCAAGAAACGGGTCCATCCGGCTCGACGACCAGCGGTTCCCCGTAGGGCAGGTCCTCGGGCAGCGGGACAAACTCCCGGATCCAGGACCAAAGCTGGGTGAAGTCCTTGTTCACGTCGCCGGACAGGCAGTCGGTGATCAGGCCGCCGGCCTCCGGGTGCGCCCGGATGACCTCCCGGAAGGAGAAGGCGGGATCGTAGAAGGCATAGACGAGCTTGCGCATGTTCTCGATGCCCTGCCGCAGGGCCGTCCCGTAGGCGGCGAAGCGCGCGGGCGAGAGGTCTCCCGCGGCGAGACCCTCATGCACCGCCTCGCCGGCCAGATGGCCGCTCTTCAGCGCGAGCATCACGCCGCTGCTGAACACGGGGTCCAGGAAGGCGAAGGCATCCCCCAGCAGCAGCAGTCCCGGTGCGGCGCAGTGGCGGGAGTGGCGGCTGTACTCGCTGGTGACAAAATACTCCCCGGTCGGCTCCCCGACCGAGAGCCGGTCCTTGATCCAGAGGTTCTCCTCCACCTCACGGTGAAAGATCTCCCTGGGCTCCTTGACGCCCCCGCGGGTCAGGTATCTGCCCTCGGCCACGATGCCCACGCTGGTCATGCCGCGATGCTGGGGGATGTGCCAGAACCAGCCCTTCTCCGGGAGGTAGGCGACCGTGGTGTCCCCCTCGTCGAGGCCCTCGCCACGTCTGGAGTCCTTGTAGTAGGTCCAGACCGCGATCTTGTTGAGATACGGATCCCGCAGGCGCCAGCCGCGTTGGTTGGCGGCAAAGGCCTCCTTGCCGGTGCAATCCAGCGTGATCCGGGCGTGGATCTGGGAGGTGTGTCCGGTGGCGCGGTCGGTCGCCTCGACGCCCACGACCGCGCCGTCCTGCATGAGCAGTCGGTTTACCGCGGTTTCCTCGCGCACCGCGGCGCCCTTCTCACGGGCGTTGTCGAGCAGCAGTTGATCAAACTCGGACCGCAGCACCTGCCAGGTCTGGGCGACAGTGCCCCGGTCATAGCGGGTGAAGAAGTAGAACGGCTGCGAGCGGCGTCCATCAGGCTGCACAAAGGTCACGCTGTACTTCTTCACGAAGGCCGAGGCGCGCATCTTCGGGATCATGCCGATGCGTTCCAGCGGGCCGAAGGTGAACGGGATCAGGGATTCGCCGATGTGGTAGCGCGGGAATTTCTCCCGTTCGAGCAGCAGCACGCGGTGGCCATATTGGGAGAGGATGGCGGCGGCCGAGGAGCCGGAGGGGCCCCCGCCAATGATCAGGACGTCGCAGTCGTGGGACATAAGTTCAGGAGTGGGAATGACGGAGCGCGGGGTCGCCGTCGGCCGGCTCGATGCTCGGCTCGGTGAAGCCGGCGCCGACCAAGCGGTCAAAGATCGGTGAGGCCATGAGGGTGGTGACCACCGCCATGATCACCAGGGTTGCGAAAAGCCCTTCCGAGATGATGCCGCGCTGGAGTCCGATGTTGATGATGATGAGCTCCATCAGGCCCCGTGCGTTCATCAGCGTCCCGATGCCGAGCGCCTCCCGGTTTGGGATGCCGGTGGCGCGCGCCGCCAGCCAGCATGCGACGCCCTTGCCCAGCACCGCCGCCAGCAGCACCGCCCCGCACATCAGCCAGAGGAAGCCGGTGTTGAGCAGGCCGATCTTGGTGTTCAGTCCCGAGTACGTGAAGAACAGCGGCAGGAGCAGCGCCACGGTCAGCGGCTGGATGCGTCCGATGAGGTCGCGGGTCATCACCCCCCGGGGCATCGCCGCGCCCATCACGAAGGCGCCGAACACCGCGTGCAGTCCGATGAGATCGGTGACGTACGCCCCCAGGGACATCAGGGCCAGGCCCACCACCAGCCCGGCCTCGGTGAGGGACCGTTCCCGCACCAGCAGCGGGCTGATCCGTGTCAGCAGCGGACGCACCACGAGAAGCGTGACCGCCACGTAGGCCGCGCCGGCGCCGACATTCACCAGGGCGTGGTTCCAATGATTGTCGAAGCTGGCCAGAACCACGGCCAGCAGGCACCAGGCGGTGGCGTCATCGAGCGCTCCGGCGCCCAGCGCCACCGTGCCCATGGTCGTGCCGGCAAGCTTCTTGAAATGAATGATCCGGGCCAGCATGGGGAAGGCGGTGATGCACATGGATGCCCCCAGGAAAAGCATGGCTTCCGAGAGCTTGGTCCGTTCCGGAAAGAGGTTCGTGTGGTGGAAGAAGGCCCAGCCCAGCCCGGCTCCAAGGAGAAAGGGCGCCACCATGCCGGCCGCCGAGACGGCCACGGAACTCGTCAGCCGCCTCCGGACGATGTCCACGCGAAACTCCATCCCGACCACAAACATGTACAGCGCCAGCCCGAGCTGGGAGGCCGGGAAGAGGTAGCTCTGGGTGTCCCGGGTGGACTGGGTGCGGTCCCAGGGAAACAGCCACTGCTGCGCCTCGGGCGCCAGCAGGCCGAAGAGCGATGGGCCCAGCAGCACGCCCGCGAGCATCTCGGCGACGACCTGTGGCTGACCGAAGCGCAGCGCGACGGCGCCCACCAGCCGGCAGAAGAGCAGGATGACCGCCACCTGCAGGAAGAATTGAACCGCGAGTTGGAGATTGCTCATGGAGAGTGCCTGGAGATGAGGAAATCATGGCGGCGCTTGTAGCGGAAATAGACCTTCGCTATGGAACTGATCGCAATCCGCAATAACACCCGGGATGGATCTCCGCCACCTTCGCTACTTTCAGGCCATCGCCGAGGACCTGAGCTTTTCAAGCGCCGCGCGGCGGCTGAACGTGGTCCAGCCGGCGCTCAGCCGTGCCCTGAAGGAACTGGAGGCGGAGTTGGGTGTCGAGCTGCTGGCACGCACCCGGCGTAGCGCCCGGCTCACGCCTGCCGGGCGCATCCTGCTCGACGAGACCTCGCTGATGTTTGAGCGCCTGGAGCAGGCCGTCCGGCGGGTGCGCCGGGCCGCCGAAGGACAGGAGGGGGAGCTGCGCCTGGGGTACATCGGACCGCCCACCCGGCGTTTCCTCGGGCCGCTGCTGGAGGAGTTCGGACGCCGCTGTCCCCGCGTGACGGTGCACCTGGAGGAGCGCACTCCCGAACGTGTTTGGGAGATGGTGGCCAGGGGGCGCCTGCACGTGGGTCTCACCCGCCCGGTGTTGGCGCACGCCGCGCTCCAGATGCAGACCCATCTGTTGCGCGATGAACGGCTCTGCGCGGCGATCCCGCGCGGGCATGAGTGGTGGGGGCGCCGTTCACTGCTCTGGCGTCAGTTGGCGGGCCGGCCGCTCATTGTTCTGGCCCGCCGCGAGGGAGCCGGGTCGCATGACGAAATCCTCGCCGGCTGTCGTCAGGCCGGCTTCTCGCCCAAACTGCTGCATACGCCGAGCGTGGTGAGCACCATCCTGCGTTATGTCGAGGGCGGCGTCGGCATCGGCATCGTGCCCGAAAGCCTGGGGGACACGGAGTCCTCCGACCGGTGGTCGCTGCTGCCGCTCACCCCGAGCCTCACCATCCCGTTGGTCATGGTGTGGAAGGAGGAACACGCGGAACCGCCGGTCACCGCCTTCCGCACCCTGGTCACCGACTGGCTGCGCGCCGGGCGGCTTTGAGTTGGCGGACCCGCTTGTACCCCGGCTTCGGCTCTCCCCCAGGGCGGTGAGCAAGGAGGGTGAAGTGAGGTTGGGGTAGAGCGGGTTAGGGCGATTGTGGTGGCGCCCGGGCTTGGGGTCTGATGGAGTTTGGTCATGGCAGTGCACCTGGCGAACACGGAG
>JAFLEG010000320.1 GCA_017302195.1 Verrucomicrobiota bacterium | reverse complement strand
ATGATGCCCAGCACGCCCGCATGCGCCGGCGTGGCGCCCTTGCGATGGACCACCACATCGCGTTCCACCCCCTGGATCAGGTGACGTTCACGCCACGCGAAGTTGTGATGGTTCTCCACATCCGCGATCACCGCGGCGCCGAGGTGCTGGGCCACATGACGGTGGATGAGCGCGTGGTTGGCCGCCGCGTAGCGTCCCATGAGTTCCATCGCGGCCCAGTACTCCTGGCCCTCCGGGGACTCGAGCGTCAGCCAGGCGAGGTGCCGGTACTCCTGCGGCAGTTCCGGGTGCAGCGCCATCGCGAGCTTGCTGAAGTGGTCGCAGACCGCGGCGCCCGTTCCCCGGCTGCCGCTGTGTGAGAGCAGCGCCAGGTACCGGCCCGGCGGCAGTGGAGGAGGCGTCGCGCCGTCATCCTGCGGGGTGCGGACGTCCAGAACTCCAAATTCGACGAAGTGATTGCCGCTGCCGCTGGTCCCGAGCTGGGCCCAGGCCCGGTCGCGGTTGGCCCGGGTGGGCTTGCTGACCGTCCAGTCCGCCTCCAGGACCTCATGATCCCGGCGCTTTTGAAAGGTGGCGCCCACCCCGAAGCGGGTCTCGGACTCGATGGCCCGGACCAGATCCTCCTGGCGGTCGTCGAGCGCCGACGCCGGCCAGTCCAGCACGGTGAGCTTCATGCGGCAGGCGATGTCCACGCCCACCGCATACGGGATCACCGTCCCCTCGGTCGCCAGCACGCCGCCGATCGGCAGGCCGTAGCCGACGTGCGCGTCGGGCATCAGCGCGCCGGCGACCGACACCGGCAGTTGGCAGGCCCGCGACATTTGCGCCAGGGCCTGCGCATCGAGATCCTGACCCCACTGCCGCCACGGTGCGTTGCCCGGCGTGAAGTCCTTTGGCACGGCCAGCAGGGCCCGGGCGAAGTCGGCGCGCAGGGCGTCCTCCACGTAGGCGCCGGGATTGTGGATCACCGCCTCGATGGCCTGTGGAATCTGCTGTTTGTCGTTTCCGGCGAGGCAGTACCGGGAGATGAAGGCGAGCGCCTGCCGGACCGCTTCGCCCGGCGGCACGCCCAATTTGGTGAGGTGTTTTTCGTTCATGGGGAAAACCGGGTTTCGAGAGGGAAGGGAACCGTCGAGTCGGACCAGCAAGCGGTTCGGGAACCAAATGAGGGAGTTTGCCTCCATGGGCTGCTTTGGATAAACCAAGGGCATGACGCTGACACTGCCTGATCCGCCGGTGGCCCCCGCGCTGACGCCCGAGGAAGCCCGCCTGGAACTGGCCTGTGCGCTGTATGCCCGCGGTCGCATCGGCCGGGTCCAGGGTACGGAGCTCGCCGGCGTGGACTTCTTCACCTTCCAGCGGGCGCTCGGCGAACGGGGCATCGCCATGGTTACCGCCGAAATGATCGAAGACGATGCCACCGCCCTCCGGACCCTGTTCCGGACGTGATCGTTGTCGCTGACACTTCTGTCCTGCTGAACCTTTCCCGCATCGGACAGGTCGAATTGCTCCTTCGCCTGTTCCGCGAGGTGGTTGTCCCGGAAACGGTGGCCGGGGAATTCAGACGGCTGGCTCGTGCGACGCCCCGTTTCCAGGGTCTTATCCTGCCGGAATGGGTGTGCGTCCGGAGCGAGACGGCGGCAGTGCCGGAAGTGCGAACTTCCGGCCTGGATCCCGGAGAAGTCGCGGCCATTGAGCTCGCTTTGGCGATCCGCGCGGACGCCCTGCTTGTGGATGAACGTCGCGGACAGGCCGTGGCCAAGCGGCTCGGGCTGCGGACGATCGGGGTGCTCGGCATCCTCCTTCAGGCCAAGCGCAGCGGGCTCGTGCCCAGGATGGTCACCCTGCTGGACGCCCTCGAAGTCGAGGCGCAGTTCTGGATATCCGCTGAACTTCGCCAGCGGGTACTGGAACTCGCGGGGGAATGAAATCGCGATCCGGGCCAGCAGCGCCGAGCGCAGGATCTGTCCGCCGCCTTCGCCTTGGGAACCGTCGAGGGTGATCATGATTCTGTGGTTGGCTTTCTCGGGGCCATGGTTGTCGTCAGACCTGAATCACCGGGCCTCCGCAGCGATCGAGTCCGGCTGCTTCAGCCACTCCAGCAATCGTTGCTCCGCCTGTTGAACAGCCGCGACGGTCAGACCTTTGCGGGAGTGCTCGTCGAGTTCGAGCCAGAGCCAGTACACCGAGAGTCCCTGCGAGGCATATTCGGTTCGGCGGATCAATTCCCGGGCATAGGTCATCAACGTCAGTTCCGGCGGATGCAGGCCCAAATCCAACCGCCGCTGGGCCTCGGCCGCAGGGACGAGTCCATGCTCGCAAGCCAGCGCTTCCAATGCGTAGGCCTTGAGCACTGCAGCCGATGAACGAGCTTTGGCCTTAGCCCGCTGGGCCCCTTTCGGAACCCGAAGCCGGTACGCCCGCGTGTTGAAGGACGTCGCGGCGAACGACGTCAGCATTCGGGCCAAGGCCACGACATCCTCACGAGCAGGACGCAGCTCGGCCGACAGCAAGCCGCCCTGGTGTTCGAGCCAGGCTTCGACCGCGGCGACCTCTTCGCAGGCCGCCAGCGGCCCCGGCAGCCATCGCCGGATGGCGAAGGCCTGTTTCCAGAGTCGGATGGCGCGTTCCAGTTGTTCGGAGTTCATGGGAGTTTCGGACTGCTTTCCGGCGACCAGACAGGGCCGCCGGCGACAGGGAATTGTGACGACAAGAGTGATGAAACGTTTACGTGCTCTACCGCTGAGCTACTCCGGCGTCTTGGAGCCGGAGGCGGGACTCGAACCCGCGACCCCGTCGTCCTCAACGATGTAGTTCCATCGGCATTCGTCACAAAAGGGGAGGCAACGACGAAAGGGCGGGAAACGGTTTCGATGCTCTATCCAGTTGAGCTACCCGCCCGCTTGCGCAGTCAGGGCCGGAGTCGAACCGGCAACAATCGACGTGATGTAGTTTCCCGGGCATTCGTTGCCCAAAGTGGCAGGCTGACGACCAGTCTTGGTGAGAGCTCAGATCCGTTCTCCTGGCGGAGTCCGGACCCGGCGGGGTTCGAACCCGCTCGCCGTGCGGCTTACCGTGTATTCCCACCGGCATTCGTCAGCCGAAAGTGTCTGGAAAGCGGCGCGACGTAAGGAGCAGGACGCATTGGACTGAGCTACCGCGACGAGTCGCGTCCGGGAATTGAACCCGGCCCTCCCGGTGGCCCGGGCGCTCTACCTGTAGTCCTGCGGGCATTCCCGCCGCTTCCAAAGTTTCAAAGAGCAACAGGGACCGATCAGTACGTTCCCTCCCGGGGAGGGCGGGTCGCCGGCTCGAGGCCGCTTCCCGCCCTCCCGTGCGCGTGACTCACAGGGTCACGCCTTCGATCACTCCGACCCAGTGGTCGGCATTGAGTTCGCCCATGGCGAAGGTGGCCAGGATCTCGAACACGGCGTCCGAGAAGCCGCCGACATTCAGGATGTCGTCCCGCTCCTGCGCCTGGGTCGAGGCATTGGGCTGGAGGTCCAGGCACACGAGTCGTGCGGCCGGGTTGCGCCGGCGAAAGCGTTCCCAGGCCTCCATCGTCGCGGTGCTGCGGCCTCCGCCGTCACCGTCCACCCAGCTCATGTTGTCCGACACCATCACCACGAGGTCGGCCGAGGCCTTCTGCGCGTTCAGCCGCCGCAACGGTGCGCTGCAGTTGGTGCCGCCGCTGGGCAGGCCGGCCAGCACCTTCGCGTTGGTCAGCACCGAATCGCGCGGGTTCAACTGAACCGGCACCACGTCGTCGGAGAACGGCAGGACTTCCGCCCCGCGGTTCTTCCGGACCAGCGCCGCGGCCACCAGGGCCGCGACGTCGAGGCACCGCACCGTCGTGGTCGAACCCTTGCGGTGCCCGGTGACCGGCGACTGCATGGAACCGGAGACGTCCGGGCAGACCACCACCCGGCCGGTGATTTGGGGCACGTTCTCCAGGGCGACGTCCATCGCATCCTGCAACGCCTCCCGCACCTCGCCCGGAACGGAGGACTCCGCCTGGGCGTGCGCCATCAGCAGTTGATGCGGGAAGACCCGCGCCCGCCGCACGTTGGCCGGATCGCGCAAGCGCTCGGCCACCATCCGGGTGACCTGGCGGTCGCTGAACACGCCATGCCGCGCAAAGGTGTTCAGGTTCATCCGGGTCATCTGCCACGGCGCCCGCCGCGCGATCGCAGTCCAACCGGTCTGACCGAGGTTCAGCGCCGTCAGCATCTGGAACGGCACCTCCGGGACGTCCTTCGACGCGCCGCGTTTGAAGGCCTCAAGGCCCTGGACGCACTCCGGCAACGCCGCCGCGTCGTAATCCCGCCCCAGCAGCCAGCCGTAGAAGGCCTTCCGCTGGTCCGACGCCGGACGCGGGTGGACCATCTTCACGAGGTCCGCCAGCGAGGGGCTTTGCCCCACGCTGGCCCGGAAGAGCTGCTCCTCGGTGCGGCCGGCCAGCCACTGCTGGACCAGCTTCTTCGGCACCGAGCCCAGCGACTTCCGCCCGACCAAGCCGGAGCGCAGGATCTGGACGAAGTTCCGGACCATTTTCCCGTCGTCACAGACCCGCGGGAACACGGCCTTCAACGTCTCCGGATCGAGCACGCTCAACGCCGCGCACAGCAGCGCCGGCATGTCCTTCATGTGGCCACGTTCCCGGCTGTAAACCGCCGTCTTGGCGACGAACTCGGGCCCGGCGGCGCCCGCCAGTTCCAGCACCCGCTGCAACTGGGTTTCGGCGTCGGCATAGTAGGTTCCGTTGAGGCAACCCGTGACCGCGTACTGCGCCAGGGCGTGCTTCGGGGTGAAGGCGAACGCCCTGGCGCCGGCCTCGTTCACCGTGTCGGCCCTGGAGAGTTTTCCAGCCAGGGTCTGGAAGAGGGAGGGGTTCGCCATATCGAGTCTTTCGCTTTGTTCGGGACGGCTGAATGCAGCGCGCGTGCCAACCGGCGAATCGGGCGAGAATCTGCGCTTTTCCTGGGTATTCAGCGATGAACCCCTGGAGTGGATCCCGGCGTGCGTCGCCTATGGGCGACACTCTTCGCTTTACAGCGATGGCTTTTCTCCGGTTCGCTGGTGTCCCGCGGGGAGCGAGGCCCTTCGCATCCCTGACCACTGCCCGCCATGAAAAAAACCGTCGTGCTCGGCGTGCTCGGCAGCGTGCTGGACTCCGGATTCCACCAGGAACGCTGGGAGAAGTGGCGTCCTTCCGTGTCACTTTGCCAGCATGAGGATCTGGTCGTCCGCCGGTTTGAGCTCCTGCATCTGCCACTTCACCAGGATGTCGCCCGGTGCGTGGCGGCGGACATCGCGCGCGTGTCGCCGGAGACCGAGGTGCGCCTGCACCCCCAGACCCTTCGCGATCCGTGGGACTTTGAGGAGGTCTTCGGCGCGCTGCATGAGTTCGCCCGCGGCTATGCCTTCGATCCGGACAGCGAGGAGTACCTTGTCCACATCACCACGGGCACCCACGTGCAGCAGATCTGCCTGTTCCTGCTCACCGAAAGCCGGCACTTCCCGGGGCGGCTGGTCCAGACGTCCCCGAAGGAGAGGAAGCGGAAGTCGCCGGCGGGCCTCTACAGCATCATTGATCTCGACCTCTCGCGGTACGATCGGATCGCCGCCCGCTTCCGACGCGAGGCCGTCGAGGCGCGCAGCCTGCTGAAGTCCGGCATTGATACCCGGAACCCCCGCTTCAACCGGATGATCGAGCAGATCGAGCAGGTCGCCGTGCAGTCGCCATGGCGTCACGCAACTGCTGACCGCAGCGCGCAACGAGTTTCTGGCCAGCATGGCCTGTCAGGGCGCAGTGCACGCCCGGCGGCGGCTGTCGCTGGCGGAAATGAACGCCCTGCTGCGTCAGATG
>JAFLEG010000032.1 GCA_017302195.1 Verrucomicrobiota bacterium | reverse complement strand
AGCGTCCTTCGCCACCCCGCCCAGTTGCTTCTCACGGGCCAGAAGCGCCTCGAGCACGGCGGCGGACAACCCCAGATCCCGCAGGTACACGATCTGTTCGGCATCCAGATGGAACGGCTCGTCAATGTTGGCGATGAAGTTGGTGACGACCGCGTCGTCCACCTGGCTGTGGGACAGCTTGACGATCTCCCGGGCCGCCTCGGGCAGATTGGGCGGGAGCTGCGGCATTGGCGGCGTCACGACCGCGACGTTGGTGGTGGTGCCCGCCGGGGTGGGGGCCGATGCGGGCGCCGCCGGCTCGGCGGGCTTTTCTGACGGGACACCCGGCTGGGCCTGGGCGATGGCGGAGGATTCAGGGAGGCCACAACCGGCCAACAGAAGGAGGCCGACCGCCGGGAGCAGAACCAGTTTCATGGGGACAAAGGTTTGGGCATCAACGCTTCAACGGCTCGGGAAACGCGGCAGCAAACGCTGCGCAGGACCCCGGGGCGCCCGGAACGATGGTTGAAACATCCCGTTCACAGTTGCGAAGTTTGACGCGGCGACCGTCTCCCTATTCAGGGGGGATTGCAACGATGGATTGCGGAAAAACCCGAAGCGGCGGCTTGACGTGGATTTCGGCTCGGGTAGGCGGGGGGGATGTCGCCGGGAATGCGTTGGCTGGGAGCCGGGTTGGCCCTCCTGTTATCGGGGTCTGAGGCCGTCGCCGCCGCCGGGCGGTTGAATGTCTTCATCTGGTCCGAGTACCTCGATCCCGCGGTGGTGGCCGACTTCGAGAAGGCCCAGGACGCCGCGGTGACCGTGGACCTGTACGAGGACGCCGAAAGCATGCTCGCGAAGCTGCAGGGCGGGGGCAGCGCCCAGTACGATGTGGTCTGCGTGCCGGACCACCTGGTGCCGGCCGCGATGCACCTGCAGCTCCTGGCGCCGCTGCGCCGGGAGAACCTCCCCAACCTCCGGCATCTCGACCCCAAGTTCACCCGGCTGGCCTTTGATCCATCAGGCACCCATACCGTGCCCTACCTGTGGGGGAGCCTGGTGCTGTATTTCCGGGTGCAGCCGGGCAGGCCCGCACCCGATTCCTGGGCGGCGGTGTTTGATCCGGCGGCGTCCCACGGGACGTTCACCCTGCTGGATTCGGTGCGGGACACCGTGGGTTCCGCCCTGAAGTACCGGGGACTGGGGTTCAACGTCACCGATCCGGCCCGTCTCAAGGAGGCCCGCGACCTGGTGCTGTCGGCCAAGGAACGCGCCCTCGGATTCGAGAGCACGGTGGCCGGACGCAACCGCGTGCTCGCCCGGACCGCGGCGCTGGCCGTGGTGTATAGCAATGACGCGGCGCGCGGCATGGCCGAGGACCCGGGCACGGCCATCGTCATTCCGAAGGAAGGCAGCGAGCTCTGGCTCGACACCCTGGCCGTCACCGCCCGGGCGCCCCACCGCGATCTGGCGGAACGGTTCCTGAACTGGGTGCTGGATCCGAAGCAGGGCGCCCGCCTGGCGGCGTTCACGCGGTCCGGCACCCCCAATGCGGCCGCCCGCGAATTCCTCCCGCCGGAGCTGCTGAAGAACACCGTGGTCTATCCGCCCCCCGAGGTCCTGGCCCGTCTGGAGTTCCTGGAGGACCTGGGGTCCAAAACCCGGCTCTACGACCAGATCTGGACCCAGATCAAGGCGCGGTGAGGGGAAGTTTTCAGCCAGGGACGCGAAGCAAGCGGGGGTCCCTTGTTGGAGGTCTGGGACGTTCTAAGGCTTGGTCGCCGTGTATCCCGGGACCGGCTGGCCATCCTCCCCCAGCTTGCCGCAGGCCCAGAGCAGGCCGCGGGTGACCAGATCGAGATACCGCCCGTCGGCCACGGTGCCGTTGTTGTGTCCCAGCGTGGTCGAGAACACCCGGGCTTTGGCCGGACCGTACTCATGGGTCCACGCCACCACCGCGTCGTTCTGGCCCGGGCGATCCCCGGCGCCCTGGCGTCCGCGGGCCAGCGGGCGCGCGGACTCCCAGACTTTCACGTTGTTGTAGAGCTCCTCGTTGATGGTGCTCCAGTTGGTCATGCCGCGGGTGATCGGGCTCGCGGGATCCGTGAAGGAAATCGCGATGGGGAGCTGCGGTCCGTGTCCGCTCGACTGGAGTCCGAGGTACTCAAACCACAGGGCATGCGGCGTGCCCGGGGCCGCAGGTTGTCCGGGGTTGCCGGTGCGGTAGCTGTGCATCGCGCAGTGCAGGTTCACCCCGGGAGTCCCTTCCCGGTGCGGGGCGAGCACGTCGCGCACCACGGCGGGATCATTGATGTCCGAGGCGCACTCGTCGTGCAGCACCACGTCGTAGCCCTTGGCGTAGTCCGGACGCCCATAGATCGGGAGCGGCGGCCGGGTGCTGGCGTCGGGCGAATAGACGATGTCCACCGTGGTGTTGGCCCGCGCCTCCAGCCCCTGTTTAAGCAGCTCCTTCTGGGCTGCGTAGTCATGACAGCACCCCCCCAGCACCAGCAGCACGCGCAGCGGCCGGACCGGGGCGGCCGTGCCCGGCTTTCGGGTGTAGCGGACCAGGAGGCGTCCGCTGCCGGGCTCGGTCTTGAGGCTGTCCGGCGCGGTGGTGCTGGTCGTCGGATAGCAGGCCCGCCACCCGTCGGCGGTCATCTCCATCGCGGCGGGCACCTCGCGCCCGGCATTGGGCCCCTCGATCTCCTCCGAGATGAGAATCGCGGGCGTCCTGGTGAAATCCACCCGGAGCCTGCCCTTGGCGTGGGTGTCCCCCATGTCGAAGGCGTAGCGCCCATCCCCGATCGTCACCACCGCCGAGGTCAGATCGCCGGGCGGCACCGGGTTGCCGTCGTACTCGGCTTCTGCGACCACCCAGACCCCATCCAGGGACCGCACATCGGCGGCCATCACTCCGAAGAGGGTTATCAGGCCCATCAACCAGCACCGGATCATTTTCATAGGAAGGTCCCGTCAGGAAACCACCGAGCGGCCGGCAGCGGCAAAGCCAAAGTCGGCGGGGGTTCCGGCCCCGCCACCTACTGATACCGGATCGCCACGGCAACCACGCCGTTCGTCGGATACTTCGGGTGCTGTTCCTCCAGCAGCGGATCCACCTGCACGAGTCGCAGGCGGTGCGAGGGGTCGGAGACCACGAAGAGGGCATGGGCCCCCAGTGCCGCTGCCGAATCCAGCAAACGGGTCTGGATGAGGGCGGGTGGGGTGTTCTGTTCGGGAATCACCGTGATCTCGGCGAGCCGGCGGTACGGCTGGGTGGGCGCCCATGGCAGCACCTCCAGGCGCGTTGGATCCGTCGGGGAGAATTCCGCGACCGGGGCGGCGGTGGCGGTGGCGGTGGCTGGGGCCTTCGACGCCGGGGACACGGCACATCCGGCACTGACCAATCCCAGCCCCAGAATCCAGCCGGCTACGGCGTTGTGGCGTCGCACGGACGTCCTTGTCCCGAATCGCGAGACGGCAAACAAGCGGGAAACGGGCTGAGGGGCCCCGGACACGGCCATGCCGTTCCCATCAATCGGACGGCACCGGGGTGTCGCTCCACGACCCCGGGGACTCCGCGCTGATCCCAAGGGCCTGCCTGAGAGGCTCCGCTTGGTTCAGCGACGCCGCTGCCGGCGACGGTGCACCCAGACGGCCCCGAACCCCAGGAGGCTCCAGGCCAGCAGCGTCGGACCTGGCTCCGGCACCACCAAGGCATCCACGCGAACGCCGATCGAACGTATGGAGTCCGTCGGGGTCCAGGGCCCGCCCGCCCAGAAGAAGGTGCTGTCCAGCGGATTGGGCGCGCCCAGCGGCATCGCGCCCGAAATCGGGTCGTTGCCGCCAAATGCCACGCTGTACTCGCCGGCCGAAAGCGCCCAATCGGGCACATCGAAGAGCAGCCATGCGCCCACGGTGTTGGGCGGTGGCAGGTCAATGGTCACCGAGCCGACGAGCTGGTTGTCATTGGGCGATCCCTCATAGAGCCACATCGTGGCCTGGCCGCCGTTGATGGTGCTGATCCAGCCCTCCACCGAGTTGACGACGACCGGATCCGCGAGGGTGAAGGTGCCGCCGATGCGCAGATCGTTTCCAAACTGCGAGCCGCCGACCACGGCGGCCCCGGGACCGGTGTCCACGACGAATTCGGCACGCGCCGCTGACAGGGCGGCGAGACAGAGCATGAGAGGAATCAGGGGACGCATGGTAGTTCTCCAGAGGGGGAATCCGCAGGTGGCGGGTGGGGTTTGAAAAACCTGGGTGTTGAATTGGGAATCGCCGCAAGGAGCGCCGACAGGAGGGTGACTGGCGGTACGTCCAAGCTTGAGCCGAGGGCTACCATCCGGCGGCGACCCGGTCAACCGCTGACTCCATCGTGCGGGGAGGAGGAACGATGCGGGGAGAAGTATCGCCGGATGGCGATCAGATAGACGAGGGTCGCCACGGTGGAGGCCGCAGTCATCCAGGTCATCCAATTCATGAAGGAGGTTCCCTTCAAGGCTTCGACCTGGGGCGTCAGCAGACCCATGAGCGCGTACATCTCCGCCATGCTGTGGCGCTGGTAGGTGAGGATGTTGGAGAGGCCGTAAACAACCAGGGTCACGGCGAGCATCCACCAGCCGCGGAGATCCAGACGGTATATCCACCAGGCGGCGACAATCCAGAGGACGGTCAGGATGAGGTATCCAAGGGCTCCCGCCGGCCCGGAAATGAACATGCCAAAGAATAGCAGCACTCCCCGATAGAGGACGGGGGTGAGCACCATCCAGGGAACCCCGGCCGCGATCCACAGGGCGACGGCCAGCACCGGCAGCGGACAGGCATCCGTCCAGCACGGCGACGGGTTCCGGGCCTCGCAGGTCGCCTTCACATTCCGGCTGCCATACACCAGCACCCAGAGGGCGGGCACGACAACCAGAAGGAGCCCCATCCCCATGAGCATGCCCCAGAGCCCTGCCTCCACCGCGCCGGGAGGCGGTTGACGTCCGCCGGGCGGCATGAACTGACGCGCCAGCGTTGGCAGGAGGAACGCCAGCGACACCGTGGCCACCAGGCCCACCGCCAACGTGCTCCAGGCGCCGATGAGGAGCAGCGCCCGGGCCCAGCGCCGGGCCAGGATGGATCCGATGCCGAGCGTGACGAGGAGGGCGCCGAGTCCACCGTAGAGCATCACCCCCGGGATCAGCGTCGCCACCCGGGAGCCGGCCCCACCGGCGGCCGGACCGGCCAACAGGCTCATGAACATCAGCGGAACCAGGGCAAGGGACAGCCCACCGAACACCACTGTCAGGACGCCGAAGAGGATCAGACGCGTGCTGCGGTCCCGATGGGTAAGCGGGTGCGGAGGCGGTTCGGGAGGCATGGCGTGGAGACCATCTCCGTCAGGACCGCATCCGGCAGTCAAGCGCTGGGAGCGTTGGCCATGGGATGCGCCTCAGGATTCAGGAGGTGTTTCCTGAGTTCGGCCGGGATCCAGTTCGTCCAACACCGCATTGCGAAACCTGGCGAGTTCAATCCCGCATGCCGAGAGCGACCGTGCGGCTGGATGGTCGGTTTCGTGCAGCATTCCCAAAACGAAATGCTCGGTGCCGAGATAGGTGTGGGAGAGCATTTCAGCCTCAAGGTTGGCCTGCCGCAGCACCTCCTTCACTTCGGCAGAAATGGGGATGACGCAGGGACTGTCGGCGATTCCATGGTCGGGGACCTTGCACACCGGATTGCCGAGCAATGCACGACAGAGCGATTCCGGATCCACTCCAAGGCGGCGCAGCGCCTGGATCGCGCAGCCATTTCCGAGTTGCAGCACGCCCCACAGCAACAGGTCCGTGTTCAGGGAGCCCAGTTGCCTCCGGCGGACTTCAAGCATTGCGGAATCCATGGCGAGTCCGGCCCGCGGGGTCAGCGGCCGTCCGTGGGGAAGCATCGGGTCCGCAGGGGGCGGCGGGATCAGGCCATACCGGCGCACCAGTTCCGCCATCCGCCGCACCCAGGCGGGTTGCGGATCAGGGCTTGAGGATCGCGGCTCAGGATCCGGCAGTTCCGAGGGCGTGACTCCGAAACCGAGCTCGCGAACCCCGTTTTCCAGACAGCGCTCACACTCGACACCGTTCTCACGAAGCCACTGTGTCGCCTCGCACTGCGGGTCCGCCAGCAGACTTAGCAGCAGATGCTCGCAGCCCCGGTAGGATTGACTCATCCGAAAGGCGCAATTGCCGGTGCTCCGCAGTGCCGTCCGGAAGGGGGATGTTTCGCCGGACTCATCGGGGTCCAGAGGCTCCTGCGTTCCGGGCTTCCGAAGCCTCCAGGTCCGTCGGAGCCGGCGTACGGGGATGCCCAGCCGCTGTTGCTGCATCAGCCCCAGTCCCTCACCGGAGAAGAGCAGCGCTGCCAGCAGGTCGCCGGTCCCTGCAGGTTCATTGCGGAGCGCGGCCTGTTCGCGCGCCCGTTGAACCACGCGGCGCGCGGATGGGGTCCAGTATCTGGGATTGGGAAGCATCATGGTCAGGCGAACAGATCCGGACGCCTTCACAAATCCCGCCCGGCTCCATCGCCGGGTATTGGACCGACCCGCTGAGATTTCGTCACGACCCCGAATCAGGCGGGCGTGGTTTCCGTCCGCAGCAGGCAGGCCCCAGCGGCGTCGGCAAAGCGCAGGCCATGGCGGGTGAGCCGGAAGGCCTCGCCCGTGTCCTCACCCCAGCCGCGACGGGCGAGTTCGGCGAGGTCCCCGGCAAAGGTCTCGCGGAGGTCGAATCCGGTGCGCTCGCGGAACTCGGCATACGGCCAGCCGGCGGTCATGCGGAGGCCGAACGCGGCCAGTTCGCCGGCCCGGGCCAGCGGCGGGAGCGCCTCGGCGAACTCCTTGGCTCGGCGTCCGCGCTCCAGGTGCTCGCAGTACAGGGGGGTGTTGGCCCAGTTGCGCGACCGCACGCCGCGCACGTACTCGCTGGCGCTGGGGCCCAGGCCGTGGCTGTCGCGCCCGCGCCAGTAGCCCACGTTGTGACGGCAGGCGCGCGACGGGATCGGTCCGCCCTGGTCGTCCCGCGCGAAGTTGGCGATCTCGTACTGCCGGAAGCCGGCCTCCGCGAGTTGGTCCACCAGCCGGTCGTACTGGGCGCAGGCGAGATCCTCGTCCACGTCGAATGCACCCGCCTTCAACTGCTCGTACAGCGGGGTGTCCTCCTCGTAGATGACCTCGTAGCAGGACAGATGCTCGGTGCCGAGGCGCAGGGCCTCCCCGATGGACGCCGACCAGACCTCAAGGGTCTGGCCCGGGATGGCGAACATCAGGTCCAGGTTGAGGTTGTCGAACCCGGCGGCCCGCAGGATCTCCACGCTCCGGTACACCTGCTGGCGGGTGTGGATGCGTCCCAGCCGTTCCAGCAGCGTGTCGTCAAAGGACTGCACGCCCATCGAGATGCGGTTCACGCCGGCGCTGCGCAGCAGGCGGGCCTTGTCGGCCGACACCGTGGCCGGATTGCACTCCACGGTCCATTCGGCGGCCCCGGTCAGGCCCAGCCGGTGCATGGACTCTAGGACGGTCTCCCACTGCGCCAGGGTGAGCAGCGACGGGGTGCCGCCGCCGAAGAAGATGGTTTCGGGCCGGCAGTCCGGCGCGATCAGCTCCAGCTCGCGGACCAGGGCCTGGACATAGCGCTGCACCTGATCACCTCCCGGAGGTGCGGAGTAGAAGGCGCAGTACTCGCACTTGTGGGCGCAGAACGGCACATGGATGTAGAGGCTGCGGACCGGTCCTGAGGACATCGAATGCGGAGAGTGTCCCGAAACCGGCCCCTTGGAAACTGCGGGATGGCCCCGGGACCGGGAATCCAGCCCGGAGGGATTGTGAACTGGATGGGGCGAGATTCTCCGGCGTGTGCGGGTGGACGCACCCGCCTGTCCATGCGTCGCCGCGCGAACACCGGCTACTCCGCCCGCAATCCCAGGAGCTCACTCGCCGCCTTCTCCGGCGCCCAATGGCGGGTGTCGGCCCCTTCATAGCTCACGACGGTGAACATGCCCGTGGCGAGATGATAAAGCAGGTGGCAGTGGAAGGCCCATACCCCGGGGTTGTCCGCATCAAAGGCGATGCGCACGCCAGACCCGGCGGGCACCAGCACCGTATCCCTCAGGGCGCCTTCCACGGCCTGCCCGTCCAGTGCGACCACCTGGAAATCGTGGCCGTGAAGGTGCATGGGATGTCCCATGCCGGTGCTGTTGGTGATGGCGATGTGCACGCGTTCACCGGACCGGACCGTCAGCGCATCGCGGTGGGGGTAGGGCTTGCCGTTGATGGTCCACACATAGCGCATCATGTTGCCGCCCAGCACGGCGGGCAGGACGCGGTCTGCAGGACGGACCGGCAGGGGATTCCGGGCGCGCAGACGGCGTTCCTGGGTGAAATCGAGGGCCGCTGCCGGCAGGGGTGCGGTCCGCTGGGCTTCGGTGAAGCGAGGTACCGAGGCGCCGGAGGTGGCCAGCACCACGCCGCAGAGCTGCTGCGTGCCCTCGCCCTGGGCCAGCACCGGAAACGCGCCGCCGCCCGGCGGAATCGTGACCCGCAGGTCCATCCGCTGCGCCGTCGCCAGTTGGAACACCGTGCCGCGGAGCGGCGCCACCGGCTTGCCATCCACCGCCACCAGCTCGGCGTCCAGGGGGCTGGTATCCACCAGGAACCCGGTGGAGGAGGACATGGCGATGAAGCGCAGCAGCACGGACTCCCCTGCAGACACCGGCAACACCTGCGGATCGTCGAGGGTGCGGAAATTGGCCAGCAGGGCATCGTACCGGACGTCAATGTCCGGCATCGGCCGGCGCACCCTGCCGGCGGAGAAGGATCGGGTCGCCTCATTCCATATCTGGGCCTTCAGCTCGACCGGCGGGCCGTCCCCCATCTTTGGCATCGCCGCGGGTTTTCCATCCGCCGTCTTCATCGCCGGCATCTTCATTCCCGCCTTGAGCCCCCTGAGAATCTCGCCGGGCTTCTTGAAGGAAAAGTCGGTGAGGCTGACCACATGCTGCCGGGTGGCCGCGGCATGCTCGTCGGTCGTCCAGAGAATCAGCGGCGCCGACGCCTGAAACTGCTCCTGCAACCCGAAGTGGGAGTGCATCCAGTAGGTGCCGCCCTGCTTCAACGGAAACTGGTACCGCATGGAGGCGCCGGGCGCGATGGGGTCCTGGGTCACGTAGGGCACGCCATCCATGAGGTTGGGCAGGATCAGGCCATGCCAGTGGATCGCGGTGGGCACCCGGAGACGGTTGACCACCTCGACATCAAAACCGCCCCCGCGTTCGGGGAAGTACCCTGCGGTCCCGTCCGGCTGCCGGATGGCCACCACGGCCACCTCGCGCCCCAGCACCGTCAGCGGGGCCTCCTGGACCACAAGCTGCACGGGACCGCCCGCGCCGGCAGCACCCCAGGGCAGCATCAGAAACGAGGCGGAGGCGAGGGACAGGAGGGCACGTGAGAATCCCGGGGCGGAACGAGGGGATTCGGCAGTGCGATGAAGGCTTGAGTTCATGACGGGGAGGATGTGGGACTGTCCGGGCGGCATCCTGAACCCAGGAACCACCCACCGACAAGGCTCCCGCACTCAAGCCTGGGAGGCGGTGCTGCACACGATCCGCGAGGTGGGCACCCACCCCCCCCTCCGTGCCCGCCGCAGTCCGCTGCTGGGTTGGACCGCGTCATGTGAAGGCGCAAAGATGCCAGTGATGCCAGCGGGACACCCGCCACCAAGAACCACGAAACGCGTTCCAGGTCGGGGAAGAAGATGAGCATCAACAGCTCTGAAATCACCCAGGCGAGTGTTCCAGCCATCAAAAGGCGATCATTCATGGTGCGGGGTCTGCGTAGCCTGATTGCCAGAGCTCACCGAACGGTTGTGAGGTCCAATGGCCAATGGTTCAAAGTGCCAGGGGCCTGACCTGCCTGCGGCCGCGCCAGGATCCGGGGCCGGATGAAAAGCCCTGTCCGCTTTGGCGGCGGGCGGCCATTGAGGAGGTGCGGCCTGCTGCGGGCCGCGAAATGGCTCTACGAGTGCTCATGAATGGCGGGATGCGTTGGTTGACCGGAATGTTGGCGGGCTTGGGAATGCACCCAGCCCTGGCGGAACTGACCTGGGGCGGCGGTGAGTTCCTGGTCACGGCAGGGGGCGCACCGGCGGCCGCCGGGCCGACGGTCGCCATTCACCGGGAGGCGTCGGGAACCACGATCACCTTCATGGGACTGCTGCAGGCCGGCATTTCCGCGGCCGGGCCATGGGCCGACGTGGTGGGGGCGGACACGCCGTTCCTGGAGACTTCGGACGCCCCGCAGCGGTTCTACCGGAGCCGGGACATGGGCGGGGTGTTTGAGGAGGAGGGCGTGGTCCGCCTCGTCCTTCAGGGACCGCTGCAGCGGCATTTCGAACTGGCCTTCGCCGGGCTGCCCGACGGCATTTTTCCGCCGGTCCGGGAGAAGCCCTGGTTTCCCGGCTCGGTCCGGGTGGCCGGTGAGGAGATTCGGGCGACGCTGCGGGTGCGGGGCAATTCCAGCCTGCAGGAATGTCCCTTCCCCAAGCTGAAGTTCAAGGTGGCGCGCGAGGACCGCGAGGGCACGCCGTTCGCCGGAGCCCGGGAGGTGAAGGTCGGCTCCCACTGCGCCGAGGGCGGACGCGGGTCCATCGGACGTCTGCGCGAGGAGGCCGCCGTGTATCGCGAGGCGATGGCGTACGAGGTGATGCACCTGCTGGGATTCCTGTCCCCCCGGGTGGAGCGTGCCCGGGTGACCTATCGCGACACCTCGCCGCCCCGGGAGGGATCGGAGACCGGATGGACGCTGACCCGGAATGCCATGCTTCTGGACGATGCCGAGGTGGTGGCGGAGCGGTTGGGCGGGCGGGCGCTGGACGACGACGAGATCACGGCGCTCACCGACGCGGACTTTGACGCGCAGACCATCACCGACCTGCGCTGCTTCCATGTGCTGCTGGGGAATTGGGATTTTGCGCTGTCGGTGGACGGCCGGAACCTGTGGAACACCGAGGTCATCGAACGTGCCGACGGCCGCCTGATTCCGGTGGCGGGCGACTTTGACCTGGCATCCTGGGTCACCGAGGAGGTGCAGGATACTGTCCCACACGACTACCTGCCGGAGCTCCCCCTCCTGGACCGCCGGGCGCGCTACGAACTGGAAGTCCTCGGAAAGTCGGTGACCCCGGCACAGTTTGCCGCCGCAAAGGAACGGTTCGCCTCAAAACGGTCTGAACTGGAATCCCTGGTCCAAGGCGCGTTGGTGGATGAAGTCGGGCGCACGAATGCGTTGCGTCACCTGACGGTCTTCCAGAACGCACTTGCGGCGACACAGCGCTGAAGGATTCCCCATCAGAGTGGGTTGATCCCTTTACCCTTTTATCTCATTCCCCGTAGGATCCCGGGACCGCCCGGTGATTCAGGCCGTGCGGCAGACCCGGTCCCATCGCATGCCGCCAACTGTGCCGTCCTCCACCGAACGCGCCGCCCTGCCCTACGGACGCACGCTGGGCGGGCGCATGCTGCTGTTTGGCATCCTGCCCGTGGCGCTGCTCTGCACGGGCGTGGCCACGGTGGCGGGGTTGTCGGTGCTGCGGCGCGAGCGCGCCTTCATGGGCGACCGCCTGCGGCTCCTGGCGGACCGAGTTGCCGCCGAAGTCGAGCAGGGCACGGTGCGCGCCGTGCAGGCCGCGGAGGTGATGGCCCTGGCCCAGGGCAACGGGCTGTGGGGACGGCGTGCGGAGTCCAGCACCATGGCGCGCGACGTGCTGGAGCGGACCCGCGAGTTCACCGGCGCCTATGTCGGCTACGAGCCGGATGCCGACGGCCAGGACGCCGCCTTCAACGGCACCGCGGCGGCGCGGGAGATCGGACCCGCCTTCGGCGCGGGCGGCCGGTTCATTCCCTACTGGTTCCGGGCGCACACCAACGCCAGCGAGCTGCGCCTGACCCCGCTGATTGATATGGAGAGCAGCCTCTACTATCAGGGCTGCCGGGATCTCTTCCTGAAGTCGGGCAAGCCCATGCCCATGGTCACCGAGCCCTATCTCTACGAGGGCAAGATGATCATCGAGCAGACGTATCCGATCGTGGTGGACGGCCGGTTTCGCGGCATCGCCGGCGTGGACCGCGCCCTCGGCGACCTCGAGGAATTCCTGGACCGCATCAAGGCCCGGGACGGCGTGGAACTGTACCTGATCAGCCGTTCCGGCCGCTTCATCGCGACCACGGTGGGACCGGTGGCCGTGGGCACCAACGCGCCGGCACTGCTGCGTTCGGTGGCGGTCGCCGACACCGCCTACCGCAGCCTGCTGCTGCCCATGCATGAGCGCCGGGCCGGGCAGTTGGTGGAGACGGAGGATCCGGCGCTGGGCGGCAGCTACTATTTCGCGTCGGCTCCGGTGCCCACGGGGGACTGGACCGCGGTGGTGCGACAGTCCGAGGCGGCGGTGTTGGGACCGCTGAGGCGACAGGCGGCCGGCGCCGCCGGGGCGCTGCTGGGAGGGCTGAGCCTCGCCGGCCTGCTGGGACTCTGGGTGACCCGCCGGATGTCGGCACGCATCCAGCGGGCGGTCACCGCCGCCGACCGGCTGGCTTCCGGCGATCCCGGGGCCACGGTGGCGCTGTCCGCAGCGGATGTGGACGAGGTCGGCCAGTTGACGCGCAGCTTCAATGCGCTGGCCCACACCTACCAGGGAATCACCGACGTCTGCTCCGGCATCGCCCGGGGAGACTTCAGCCGCCGCCTCGCGCCGCGGGGTCCGGTGGATCCGCTGGTGGAGGCCATCAACCGGATGGCGGATGCCCGGCAGCAGGCCGAGGCCCGACAGGCGGACCAGCTCGCCTTTCTGGGCGCCCTGATTGACTCCATCCCGTACCCGATGTTCGTCAAGGATGCCGGGGCCCGGTTTGTGAGCTGCAACCGCGCCTACGAGGCGGCCTTCGGCATCACCCGGTCGGCCCTGGAGGGGAAGACGGTGCTGGATCTGGACTACCTGGCTCCCGAGGTGCGCCGAAGTTTTCACGACGAGGATGTGTCGGTGATCCGGGAGGCGGGCCAGCGGAGCTACGAGCTGCCGATCACCCAGGCCGACGGCCAGGTGCATCAGGCGCTGTATTCCGTGGATGGCTTCCGGCTCGCCAGCGGGGAGCCCGGCGGGCTGATCGGGCTGCTGGTGGACATCACCGACCGCAAGAAGCTCGAGGCGCAGTTGACGGCCGCCAAGGAGACCGCCGAGGCCGCGACGCGCGCCAAGAGCGACTTCCTGGCCAACATGAGCCACGAGATCCGCACCCCGATGAACGCCATCATCGGCATGTCGCATCTCACCCTGAAGACCGAGCTCACCCCCAAGCAGCGGGACTACGTGCGCAAGGTGGAGCGGGCCGCCCACTCGCTGCTGGGCATCATCAACGACATCCTGGACTTCTCGAAGATCGAGGCGGGCAAGCTCACCATGGAGCGCATCCCGTTCAACCTCGAGGAGGTGTTCTCCAACCTGTCGTCGCTGGTGGGTGTGCGGGCGGCGGAGAAGGGCCTAGAGATCCTCTTCCGCATCGCCCCGGGCACCCCGCTGCACCTGGAGGGGGATCCGCTGCGCCTGCAGCAGGTGCTGCTCAATCTCTGCTCCAATGCGGTGAAGTTCACCGAACGCGGGGAGATCGTGGTGAGCGTCGAGGCCCGGTCGGCGGACACCGATCCCGTGGAGCTCGAGTTCTCGGTACGCGATACCGGCGTGGGGCTCACCCCGGAGCAGCAGGCGCGCCTCTTCCAGCCCTTCTCCCAGGCGGACACCTCCACCACCCGCAAGTATGGCGGCACCGGGCTGGGGCTCTCCATCTGCACGCGGCTGGTGGAGATGATGGGCGGGGCCGTGCGCGTGGAGAGCACGCCGGGCCTGGGAAGCACCTTCTCGTTTGTGGCGCAGTTCGGACGCCACGCCGCCGCACCGTCCGAGCCGCGTGCCCTGCCGCGGCGGAACCTGCGGGGCATGCGCGTGCTGGTGGTGGACGACAACTCCAGCTCGCGCGACGTGCTGCAGGAGATGCTCGAGGCCATGTCCTTCGAGGTCGTGCTCGCGGCGTCCGGACGCGAGGGAATTGCGGAACTGGTGCGCGCCGACGCCAGCCAGCCCATCCCGCTGGTCCTCATGGACTGGAAGATGCCCGATCTCGACGGCCTCAAAACCGCCCGCCTGATCCGGGAGACCCCCACCCTGCAGCATCAGCCGCGAATTCTTCTCGCGACGGCCTAC
>JAFLEG010000319.1 GCA_017302195.1 Verrucomicrobiota bacterium | reverse complement strand
GCGGGCCAGGTGCGCTGGACCCCGGGTCCCGATCAGGCCCCCTCGACCAACGTGGTCCGGGTGCGCATCACCGACAGCGGCAGTCCGTCACTGAATGCCGAACGGGAATTCACCGTGGTCGCCTGGGCGATCGAGGAGCGGGCGATCCTCGAAATTGGTGTGGACGACAATCCGCTGGTGCTGCCCTACGTGCCTCACGCCGAGTTTGGACCGG
The DNA here is from genome assembly GCA_017302195.1 of Verrucomicrobiota bacterium. Classification (GTDB taxonomy): domain Bacteria; phylum Verrucomicrobiota; class Verrucomicrobiia; order Limisphaerales; family UBA9464; genus UBA9464. The sequence goes on along the minus strand of JAFLEG010000319.1, from coordinate 5,690 downwards.
AAAACGACATCCAGGATCCGGCGCCCGGCCGGGTGACCCGGCTCCCCTCCGATCCGCAGTACGATGCGGCGGCCATTCCGGGGCCCGACGACGACTACTATCTCAAGGGGCTGTACCGCTCCGGATTCAACCAGCTTTCCGGCCTGCTGCAGGTTCCCAATGATGAACCATGGTCGGCCTGGGAGCGCGCGGTGATCCCCTCGGATCGCACCAACCGCCTTCACTTCCGGCTCACCGCCGCCCAGGCGGTCCCGGAGACCTGGGTGCGCGTCATCGCCGAATTCCCCTGGGGAGGCACCGCCATCCGCGGGGAGGTGCAGCCCGGGTTTGCCGACCACGATCTGGCGCTGAGGATCCGCAATGCCAATGGCGTTTCCTCCGACGTCTTTTCCGGCCGGCTTTCGGCGCCCACCCGGGTGGTCACCGAGTTTCCGCTGTCCGACGTCGGTGCGATGCCCGGCCCGACCACCCTGGAATTCGTTCGCGAGGGACCGACGGCGCCCAGCACCGCCTTCTGGCTGATCTACGATTTTGTGCGTGTGGAGATTGACGCCGGCGGCAACGAGGCGCCCGTGCTGGGCTCGATCCCCGCCCAGACCGTGGATGAGGGGGTGCTCTGGAACTGGACCCTGACGGCGAGCGATCCGGACGTGCCGGCGACCTCGCTGACCTTCGGGCTGGTGGCCGGCCCGCCGGGCCTGACGGTCAGTCCTGCGGGGCAGATGACCTGGACCCCGGCTGAGGACCAGGGGCCGGGGACCTATCCGGTGACGGTCCGGGTGACGGACAACGGCATCCCGGTGCGCAGCACGACCAACGGCTTCACCATTTCCGTGCGTGAAGTGAATCGCCCGCCGGTTCCCGCATCCCCGGGTACGCCGATTGTCAATGAATTGGAAACCCTGCGCCTGCTGGTGGCGGCCTCGGATCCCGACCTCCCTGCCAATGCCGTCTCCTTTGCGCTGGAGAGCGGCCCCGGGGGACTGACGGTGGACCCGGCGGGGATCGTCACCTGGACGCCGACCGAGGCCCAGGGGCCGGGAGTCTTTCCGGTGGTGATCCGCGTCAGCGATGACGGCGAGCCGCCGCTCAGCGCCCCGCTGGAGTTTGAAATCACGGTTGCCGAGGTGAACACGCTGCCGCGGTTGGCCGCCGTGGAATCCCAGACCGTGGATCGTCTGGCGCCCCTGGAGGTGGCCCTGGTGTCGGCTGACGATGACCTGCCGGCCAATGTCCTGACCCATTCGCTGATCGCGGGACCGGAGGGTGCCACCGTCACCGCGGCGGGACTGGTGCGCTGGCGGCCCGAGCCCGGGCAGGCTCCGTCCACCAACCGCCTGGTGGTGCGTGTGACCGACAGCGGGATTCCTCCGCTGTTCGCAGAACAGGAGTTCACCGTGGTGGCGCTGCCGGTCGAGGAGCGCTCCATCGTGCAGGTGGGTGTGGATGATGATCCGGATGTCCTGCCGTACAATCCGCGGGCTGAGTTCCGCGGGGAGAACAGTCTGATGGATCCGCCGCCGGGCCTGGTGACGCGCGTGGAGGGTGATCCCCTCTACGACGCGGGTTCCTTGCCCGCTGCCGACGACCACTACTATGTCCGCGGCCTCTACGCCCCCGGATTCAACGGGCTGACGTCCCGGCTGATCCTTCCGAATGACGAGCCGTTCTCCGCCTGGGAAACCGCGCTCACCACCGCCGATCCCACCAATCAGATTCATTTCCGCCTGACCGAGGCGCAAACCACGCCCGGAAGCTGGATCCGGGTGGTGACCGAATTCGCAGTGGGCGGTTCCGCCACCGGGGGGCAGGTGAATGCGGGGTTCGGGGATCACGACGTGACCCTGCGGTTCCGGAATGCGGCCGGTGTCCTGACCACCGTGTTCGAGGGGCGGGTGAATCCCCCCGCCCGGCTGGTGACGGAGTTTCCGCTCGAGACCGTGGGTGCCCTGGCAGGACCCAACTCCATCGAATGGGTCCGTACCGGGCCGGCCATCCCGGGAACCTCTTTCTGGCTGACCTACGACTTCGTCCGGCTGGAGATGGATGCCGGCGGCAATGAGGCCCCGGTCATTGCCGATGTGGGCGCGCCCTCCGTGGATGAGATGGTTCCCTGGAGCCTCGCTCTGGACGGATCCGATGGGGACGTGCCGCCCACGGCATTGACCTACACCCTGGTGAGCGGGCCGCCCGGATTGACGGTGAGTGCCTCCGGGCTGATCGCATGGTTGCCTTCCGAATCCCAGGGTCCGCTGTCCCATCCGGTGGCGGTCCGGGTGACCGACAACGGCGTCCCGATCCGGAGCACGACCAACGAATTCGTGGTGACCGTGCGCGAGGTCAACCGCCCGCCCGCATTGGCCGCAGTTGCCGATCAGACGGTGGACGAACTGACCGAGCTCCGTGTGGCGCTGGAGGCCACCGATGATGATCTGCCCCTCAACCCCCTGACGTTTGTTGTGGTCAATGGCCCCGAGGGACTCACGGTCGGATCCGACGGCGTAATCCGCTGGATTCCCACCGAAGCCCAGGGGCCCGCCGAGTATCCGGTCACCGTGCAGGTCGTGGACAACGGAGTGCCGTCCCTGGATGCCGTCCGGGAGTTCAGGGTCACGGTCCGCGAGGTGAACACGCCTCCGGCCATCGCCGCGGTCCCGCTGCAGGCGGTGGATCGCCTGGCGCCCCTGGCCTGGAGCCTGGCCGGATCCGATGAGGACTTGCCGGTGAATGCCTTGGTGTACTCCCTGGTCAGCGGTCCCGACGGCCTGACGGTCAGTCCGTCCGGGGAGGTGGCCTGGAAGCCAGAGCCCGCCCAGGCGCCGTCCACGCACCCGGTCGTGGTCCGCGTGGCGGACAACGGCCTCCCGCCGCTGGAGGGACTGCGCGAGTTCACGGTGGTCGCCACTGCGGTGGAGGAGCGGTCGGTATTCTGGATCGGGGAGGACGAGGATCCGGAGCGGGTTCCCTACCTGCCGTACGATGAGTTCAATCCGGAGAACTACCTCAATGATTCCCCGCCGGGTTTGGCGACCCGGGAACCGACGGACCCGGAGTATGTCCCGGGCGCCAATCCGGGGCCGGATGATGATTTCTTCATGCGGGGCAATTACTCCGGCGGCTTCCGCGGGCTGGCAGGACGCCTGGTCCTGCCCAATGACGAACCGGCCCAGGCCTGGGAGCTGGCCCTCACCTCGCTGGACCTCACCAACCGGATTCACTTCCGTCTGACCGAGGCCCAGGCGGTTCCGGAAACCTGGATCCGTGTGGTGACGGAGTTCCCGGTGGGCGGCTCCGCGGTGGGAGGCGTCGTGTCGCCCGGATTCTCCGAGCATGAGGTGCGTGTCGCGTTCCGGAATGCCGCCGGTACCGAGACGGAGGTTGCCGCCCGGCGGCTGACGGAGCCCGGGCTGGTGGTCGCGGAATTCGACCTGGCCCGCGTGTCCGCTGCCGCAGGACCCAACTCCATCGAACTGGCGCGCACCGGGCCGCTGTCGCCCGGGACGGCGTATTGGCTCAGTTTTGACTTCGTCCGGATCGAGGTGGATGCCGGCGGCAACGAGGCACCGCTGCTTGCCGACGTGCCGGAGCAGACGGTGGATGAACAGACCCTCTGGACCGTGACGCTGGAGGGACGGGACACCGACCAGCCTCCGACGCCGCTGACCTACTCCCTGGTGGACGGACCGCCGGGCGTCGTGGTCTCTCCGGCGGGCGTGGTGACCTGGACGCCTGGCGAGGACCAGGGGCCATCCACCAATCTCGTGTCTGTCCGCGTGACGGACAACGGCATCCCGGTCCGGAGCACCACCAACTCGATTGTGGTGGTGGTCCGCGAGGTGAACCGGGAGCCGGTGATCGCGTCCGTGGATCCAATCACCGCCAACGAACGGGAGCCGCTCTCGCTGCAATTGACCGGAGGGGACGAAGACCTTCCCGCCAACGGGCTGACCTTTCTGCTGGTGGATGGGCCGTCCGGGATGTCGGTGAGTCCTCAAGGCCTGCTCCTCTGGACCCCCACCGAGGACCAGGGGCCTTCCACCGCGCAGGTGGTGGTGCGGATCGCCGACGATGGCGTCCCCCCGATGAGCACCACCCGCCAGATCGAGGTCGCCATCCGCGAGGTCAACACCGCGCCGGAGATTGCCGAGGAGCCCGTGCAGCACGTGGACCGCCTCGCGCCGCTCGATCTTCCATTGCGTGCTTCGGATGCCGACCTGCCTGCCAACGGGCTGGCCTTCACCCTGGAGAGTGGCCCCGAGGGCGCCATCGTGGATGCGGGCGGCCGAATCCGCTGGACGCCGGGCCTGCTGGGATTGCCGGTCACCAACACGCTGACCATCCGGATCACCGACGATGGACAGCCGCCGCTGAATACCACGCGTGTCGTCACCGTGGTCGCCTGGCCGGTGGAGGAGCGGACAATCTTCCAGATTGGCGTGAACGACGATCCCGCGTCGCTTCCCTACGAACCGGCGGCCGAGTTTTCCCCGGCAAACGGGATTCAGGATCCCGAGCCGGGCGGGGTGACCCTGCTTCCCGGGGACCCGGATTTTGATGCGACCGGCAATCCTCCGGCAGACGACGATTTCTTTGTCCGCGGCATCTACCCGCGGGGTCATCACGGCCGCGAGCGGCAGCTCCGCGTGGCCTCCGATGAGCCGCCGGCCGCGTGGGAAGCGCGGCTGACCCCGGTGGATCCGGTCAACCGGATTCACTTCCGCCTCACCGAATCCCAGGCGGTTTCCAACACCTGGCTCCGTCTGGTGGTGGCGATCTCCTCCGGACAGTCCGGAAACTCCGGTGCCTTTGGGGAGCACGACCTGGCATTCCGCTTCCACAACGCCTCCGGCGAAATGACCGAGGTGTTCGCGCAGCGGGTGACTTCGGACGGGGAGCTGGTTGCCGAGTTTGATGCGTCCCGCGTCCGCGCCCTTCCAGGTGCCGCCATGGTGGAGCTGGTGCGCACCGGCCCGCAGCCATCCGATGGCGGCTCGTGGATCGAGTTTGACCATGTCCGGCTGGAGGTGGATCCCGGAGGCAACGAGGCACCCACGCTGGCCCCGGTGGCGAACCAGACGATGGCCGAGCAGACGCTCCTTCGGATACAGCTCGACGCCGAAGATCCCGACGACCCTCCGACCCCATTGACGTACCGCGTTGTCAGCGGCCCGGAGGGGCTGACCGTGGATGCAACCGGATTGCTGACATGGACGCCGTCCGAGTCCCAGGGTCCGTCCAGCCAGGAGGTGACGGTCGAGGTCACCGACAACGGCGTGCCGGCCCTGCTGGCCCAGGTGCCCGTGCGCGATTGTCGCGGGGTGCTGTAGGCATATCGGTGGGTGTGGGCATGAGTTTCCTGAGCGTTTCTCGCGGTTCGTCGGCGCCCGGCGGGGTCACTGCGGCAACGAAGTGGCTGGGGTCTTTTTCGGTGCGTGCCGCCTTCATGGTGCTGCCTGTGCTTCTGCCGTTCCTTCTGAGTGGCTGTGGACCCATTCGCAACGGGCTGCGGGAGGCCAATGAAGGGCTTGTTGCGGCGTTGCCGATCGACAAGAATCTTTACGGTATCGAAGCGTTGAAGACGGCCAATCAGAGCGTGGCGGACCGGAACGCGTTCATCGGCATGATCGCGATCGACAGCGCATCGAAGTGCGCCATTTTCGTGAATGGCATCGCCTCGACCAACAAATCGG
>JAFLEG010000318.1 GCA_017302195.1 Verrucomicrobiota bacterium | reverse complement strand
GGGCCGGCGCCCAGCAGAATCCGGCCCAGCCCCTCCTCCAGGAGGCCAGCATCACTCCGGATCCCCGCTCCAACTCGCTGATCGTCTATGCCAGCAAGAAGGACATGGCCCAATTGCGGAAGATCATCGAGAAGGTGGACACCCTCCTGGCCCAGGTCCTGATCGAGGGCGTCATCATGGAGGTGGGGCTGAACTCCGGACTCTCCTACGGCGTGAGCGCCCGCCAGCGCTACCGCCAGTTCAACGACACCGTCGGCGGCGGCGGTTCCATGGACAACCTCAACGGGTTCAGCTCGCTGACCAACATCTTCCCGACCATTCCCACCGGCGGCGGCCTCAACTATCTGCTGCGCTTCAACGAGGACATTGATGTCATCGTCCAGGCCCTGGCCTCCGACGGCAATGTGAACATCCTGCAGCGTCCCCGCATCATCACCTCGCACGCCACCCCGGCCAGCTTCTTTGCCGGCCAGACGGTGCCGTTCGTCCAGGGCGGGTTCAACAATGGCGTCGGCCTGGTGGGCACCAGCACCTTCTACGACCGCCAGAACGTCGGCGTGCAGCTCGACGTTCTGCCCTACATCACTCCGGATGGCCTGGTGGTGATGGAGGTGCAGCAGACCATTGAGGAAATCGCCCCCAACAACGGCGGCATCGAGTCGGTGGCCAATGCCCCGGTCACCAACAAGCGTTCCGCCAACTCCACCATCTCCATCCAGTCCAAGGAATCGGTGCTGCTCGGCGGCTACATCCGGGCCTCCAAGGGCACCGGCAATTCCGGGGTGCCGCTGCTCAAGGACATTCCGCTGCTGGGGAACCTGTTTCGCTCGACCACCGTGGACAAGTCCCGGACCGAGCTGATGATCTTGATGCGTCCGACCGTGCTCCCCACCTCGCAGTCGGCTGTGGACATCACCAAGGAGTTTCAGGAGGACTCGCCCCAGATCCGCATGCTGGAGGCCGACTTCAAGAACGAGCGTGACAAGCTGAACCGCAAGGCGCAGCGCCAGTTGGACTCCCTGGGGCGGTCCACCGCACCGCCCGTGGCGCCGGCCACCGATTCCACCGTGCAGGGTTCGCCGACCGCCGAGTGAGGGTTGCGGTCAAGTCCAGGGCAGGTGTCTTCGGAACACCCGGACCGGATCCCGTCCTTCGGGGTCGAGGTCCAGGTCCAGCCAGCCGCCGTCCTTGAGCAGTTGGATCCCCGTGGGTGAGGGACAGAGGACGGTGTGGAACTCCCGCCAGACCCGTGCCTCCCGCAGGGCCGCAGAGTGGCGGCGTACGGTGTTGCCCAGCCAGCCGATCTCGGGCAGTCCAGCCAGCCGGTTTGCCAGGGCAAAGATTGAGGGCGTGTGGAGATGCCCGACCACGGTGAGTCCCAGTTGGGGCAGACGCCGTTCCAGTGCGGGCAGCCTTCGGAGGAACGGCAGCGCGCTGGGATCATGGACAAAGAGCAGCCACCGGCGCGTCGGACCCAGATCGTCCAGGAGGGTCTCCAGTTGGGTCATAAGATCGGTTCCGATGGCCGTCCACGCCGGGCGTTCCCCGGCGCTGGAGTCCGGCTCATAGACCGGGAAGGCCACCGGGGTGGAGGCGATTCCGATCAGGGACCAGGGGCCGAAATCCCGGCGCCAGACCGGTTCCAGGCCCAGCGCCGATCCACACCGGTGCCAGCTTTCCAGCCGGAGCCCTCCGGCCCCACCGAACAGACTGGTCTTGCCGAGTTCGTGGTCGCCGATGGTGGCCAGCAGGCGGTCCCCGTAGGCGGTGCGCAGGCGGTCCAGGGCTTCGGAGGCGCTGGCGAGCGCCGCGTCGTCGCTGACCCCGACGAAGGCCGTATCCACGGTGAAATCCCCGTTGGCCACCACCAGGTCGGGATCCGGATTGGCCCCGATGAGCTGGTCCAGCCGGTGTCCGTGCTCGAGCGGATCCCGGAGCCAGAGCCAGTCGCGCCACCCGCGGGCCAGCAGGCGGAGCGCGGGATTCCGGATCACCCGGGACTCGAATCCCCGGCGTTGCCGCTCCTCCGGGCCTGCGAAATGGATGTCGGAAAAGACGGTCAGGCGCATCCGATGGCCGCGAGGATGCCGGGGTCACGGGGTCAAGGCGACACCCGGTTGGCCTCCGATTTGTCACCAATTTTTAACAAGCCAGCCTGTCGCCTTTTGGCTACCAAAGCCGCGCCATGTTCTCCTTGCAGCGGCTGCTCGGCCGCGACGACCAGTTCTTCAACCTGCTGGAAAAATCCGCTGCGGAAGCCCGGGAAAGCGTCGCGCTGGTCAAGGCCGCCCTGGAAACCCCGGGGAAGGGGGCGGCATCCCTGGATGACTTCGCGCTCCTGCGCAAGAAGGACAAGCGCATCACCGAGGAGATCCGCACCCTGGTGACCCACACCTTCGTCACGCCGCTGGAGCGGGAGGACATCGAGGCGCTCAGCACCGCGCTCTACAAGATCCCCAAGACCCTCGAGAAATTCTGCGAGCGGTACCTGCTGGCGCCCGGACGTCTGGACGGCTGCGATTTCTCCCGCCAACTGCAGTTGCTCGACGAGGCCACGCAGACCGTCCTGGAAATGACCCGCCGCCTGCGGAGCAGTCCGGGACTGGAGGAGGTCAAGGAACAGAACGACCGCCTGCAGTATCTGGAGGGCGAGGCCGACAAGCTCATGGTGGAGTTGCTGCGCGGGCTGTATTCCGGGAAGTTCGATGCGGTGTCCGTCGTGGTGCAGAAGGATCTCTACGACCTCCTGGAGAAGGTGATTGACCGGTGTCGGGACGCCGGGAACGTGATCTACTACATCGTCCTGAAAAACTCCTGAGGCCCCATCATGACGCTGCTGTTCACCGTCATCCTGGTGGCCCTCGTTTTCGAGTACATCAACGGCTTTCACGACACGGCCAACTCGATTGCCACGGTCGTCTCCACCAAGGTCCTGACCCCGCGCATGGCGGTGCTGCTGGCCGCCACCACCAATCTGGTCGGGGCCCTCGCGGGCAACGCGGTGGCCAAGACCGTCTCCTCGGGACTGGTGGATTCCGCCTTCGTCTCCAGCGCCACCATCATCTGTGCGCTGCTGGGCGGGATCATCTGGAACCTGATCACCTGGTGGTTCGGGCTGCCAAGCAGCTCCAGCCACGCCCTGGTGGGCGGCCTCTGTGGGGCGACGCTGGCGTCGGCCAACGGCAACTGGTCGGCGTTGATCTGGTCCCGGGTCAAGGACGGCCCCTGGTACAAGAACGACGGACTGCTCTACAAGGTGGTCATCCCGATGGTCAGCTCGCCGCTGGCCGGGTTTCTCCTGGGGCTGGCCATCATGAGCCTGCTGTATTTCCTGCTGCGCTCCTGGCGTCCGCACACGGTGAACACCGTCTTTGGCAAGGCGCAGTTGGTCAGCGCCGGCTACATGGGGTTCGCCCACGGCTCCAATGACGCCCAGAAGACCATGGGAATCATCGCGCTGGCGCTGGTCGCGGCCATGAAGGATGGCACCCTCCACGACGTGCCGGACTGGCTCTCCTTTCTGCGCCATCCGATGACCACCGGGGCCGGCGGCAAGGAGGGCATCGCCGCTTGGATCAAGGTGATCTGCGCCCTCACCATGGCCGCCGGCACCGCGGCGGGCGGCTGGCGCATCATCAAGACCATGGGACACAAGATGGTGAAGCTGCAGCCGGTGAACGGATTCGCCGCCGAATCGGCGGGCGCCACCGTCCTGATGGTCGCCGCCCATTACGGCATGCCGGTGTCCACCACCCACGCCATCACCACCAGCATCATGGGCGTGGGCTGTGCCAAGCGGTTCAGCGCCCTGAAGCTGGGGGTGGTGGAGCGGATTCTCTGGGCCTGGGTGCTCACCCTGCCGCTGACCGCCGGGCTGGGGTATCTGATCCGGCGCCTGACGATGTAGGGGCTTGGACTTCCGTGGCATCGAATGCCTGATTCCCTCCTGCGGCTGGACCAGTTGCTTTCGCGGTTTGGCTTCTGCTCCCGCAGTGAGGCCCGTCACTGGCTCCGCGCCGGACGGGTGACGGTGGATGGCCAGTCGGTGGCCGATCCGTCCCGCCGGGTTGCGGTGGCCACGGTCCGGGTGGATGGAGCCCCTGTGGAATTCCCCGGCGGGATCCTGGCGCTGTTTCACAAGCCGGCGGCCGTGGTCTGTTCGCACGACGAGGGCGAGGGGCGGCGGGTTTATGACCTGCTTCCGGAACGCTGGAGCCGGCGCAATCCGCCCGTCCAATCGGTCGGACGCCTGGACAAGGACGCCACCGGGTTGCTGGTGCTCACCGACATCGGGGACTGGATCCATCGCTGGACCTCGCCCCGGCATCATGTGCCCAAGCTCTACGAGGTGACGGTGGACGCCGATCTGGACCCCGCCTGCGTGGAGCGCTTTGCCTCGGGAACCCTGCGTCTGGATGGCGAATCCGCGCCCTGCCTGCCCGCGCGCCTCGAAATCCTGTCCGCGCGCGAAGCCCGGATCGAGATCACGGAGGGCCGCTACCATCAGGTGAAGCGCATGTTCGCCAGCCAGGGAGCGCACGTCGTGCGTCTCCACCGGACCCGCTTCGGGCCGTTTGAACTGGGCGCCCTCGCCGAGGGCGAATGGTGCCCGGGCTTTTTCCCGTAGCACCGGCGACCGATCAGCGGGACCCAAGGCATCGGCCCACGGCGAGCGCGCCTCTCAGATTCCCGGGACGACGCGACGAAGACCCAACCCCGGTAGGGCGAAGCTCCTGCCGAGCCGTGCGCGCGCGGAGTCGCCACCACCTCAATTCGCCGCGACGCGTACAGCTCGTTACAACTCGCCCCACCCTGGGGAACGCATGAACGATGCGCGTTGAGTGATGAAATTCCGGCCGGGATGGTCACCACCGCTCCTGGCGGCGGAGGGCGTCCAGTTTCGAAGTCCATCGGGTGCCGGCCCCGAGGAGGTCGGGCAGGCGTTGGACCAGGGTCAGCAACTGGCGCACCGGATTGTGGGGATGCTCGCCGACCACCGCCTGTACCAGGAGAGACAGGCGTTCCCCGGCGTCCCAGTTCCCCGCCAGGTTTTCGGAGGAAATCCATTGGCGGATGAGTTGCTGCAAAGCGTCCCCGCCGGGCAGTTGGAACAGCGGTTCCCACGACCAGTCCGCCGGAGCGGTCCCGTCCTCGTCACTGCTGAGGCCCATGGCCGACGATGGTTTCCTGGAGGCGAAGGAAGGGCTGACAGGTGACCTGAAGTACTCGAAGAAGCTGCTGCAGGGCAGATCGGACGGATTCGCCCCGTTCCATCCTGCAGGAGCGAGCGCCGGCTGTTGGAGATGCTGCTGCGCCACGGCCACGTGCTGCTGTTCATCCCAGGCAATGAACGCGGTGAATCGGCACAGGAGGTTGAACTCCTTGGACAGGGATACGCAGGGTGCCGCCTGGTTCTGCCGTTCCAGATCGAGCAGGCGTCGCCGGGCCCAGAGCAGCGGCACGGCCGGACCCTCGACCGGATGGAAGTTCACCGAGGGAAGGACGATGGCCGCGCCCTCCGGCCCGAGCCCCTGCAGGGGAAGCGTCCCATCCGCCGGTCCGCGAACCAGGCAGGTGGCGGACTGTCCCTCGTAGAGGTCCGGCAGGGGACCATCGGCCGACTCCCAGGCAGGCGGCAGCTCGATGCCGGTCACCACCGGATTGGCCAGCAACACTCCCAGCCGGCTGAGCGCGGCCGGGACGTCCTCATCGGGACGCAGCAGCACGCAGCGGCCGCGCTGCCGTCGGGCGATCCCCTGGAGCAGGGCATCGTTCACCACGGTATCCACGCCGAAGGTGTGGACCACCAGTCCGGGATGGCCGCCCAGTGCCTCGGTGACGGCCTGTTCGTTGCCGATCTGTCCATCGGTGAGCAGGAGCAGCACCGGCTGTCGCGCCCGGCTGTCGC
>JAFLEG010000317.1 GCA_017302195.1 Verrucomicrobiota bacterium | reverse complement strand
CGCCGGAAGGCGCGGTTCCGGAACTGGCGCTGACGCCGGACGCCATGGAACGCGCGCTGCTGAAGCATTGGGCGGCCACCCCGGAGGATCTCGACGCCCTGAAGGCCTCCCGGGCGTCCGTCGTGCATGCCTGGCTGACCGGCGACCAGCGTCTGGCGGCAGACCGCGCGATCCTCTCCAATCCCGCCGACACCAACGTGCCGCCCCTCATCCACCGGGTGGTGGAGTTCTCGCTGGAGTGAGGTGCGCGGCCCGATTCCAAAGTGTGGTGCGCCGCACCGGCCTTGAACCTGCTGCCGTCCCCGCAGGAACCGCCCGTTCATGCTCCCACCCCCACCGCGCGTCCTCCTGATCCTGGGCACCGACGCCTCCGGCAAGGATCACGTCGCCGATTTCCTGATCCGCCGCTGGGCTGCGGCGGGGGTTTCCGTGGAGAAGCGCGAGGGACGTCTGTCGGCATCGCCGGCCGATCCGCGGCCCGGCACGGAGCGGAAGGGCGCCCTGAATCACGCCATGGAAGCCCTCTTTCTCCGCTGCCTGCCCTGGATCCGCTGGCTGCTCCGCCGGGTGCTTCCCCGGCTGCTCGCGCACGACGTCCGGCGCTTTGTTGTCCGCAAGCAGGCCGTGATCGTCGTCAGCCAGACGGATCTGCGTCTCGCCGCCTTTCTCGACAGTGAATTCCCCGCCCCGCCATCGGCGTCCCGTCCATGGCAGGAAAGCCTCCGGCGGCTGGCCGCCGTCCCCGGACTCCGGGTGCTGCTGCTGCGCGTCAGCGGTCCGGTGCGCGAGCGCCGCATCCGGCACCGGGTGGCCGCAGGCGTTTCGGACCCCTTTGACCGCCTGCTGCTGTCCGACGCCCCACGCGCCCGCCGCTTCGACGACTGCCTGGGCCGGCTGGCCACCGGGGTCCTCCAGGCCCGCGTCATCGAAAACAACGATCTCGACGAGGAGGATCTGGAACGCGCCGTGGCACAGGCGTTGACCGGCCCACCGCCCGACGGGGGCTCCGCCAGACCTGAACCCCACACTGCGGTCGGGTAGAACCGAGCCCCGCAGGCTCCCGGTCCGCAGCGCCGGACCATGGAGAGGACGCGCCGGCACCCCGGCATTGCCCAACGAGGGTTGCGACATAATAGTGGGACGTGTGATGGGGCGGATGACACGGGGGGTGGGATGGTTTGGGGGATGGCTGGCGATCTTCGCCGCCGGTACCCTGGCTGACGCTGAACGCACGCCTCCGGGTGTGCGGGAGTTCCTCACGGCACACTGCGCCGATTGCCACGATGCGGATGCCCCCAAGGGGGGGCTCGACCTCACGGCGCTGGAATTCCATCCGGAGTCTCCCGGCAACCGCGACCGCTGGGTCCAGGCCCTGGACCGCGTGCTGCTCGACGAGATGCCGCCGCGCAAGCAGCCGCGGCCGCCCGCGGCCGACCTGGCCGCCTTCGCCACCTCGCTCTCCAATGTGCTGGCCCGCGCCGATCAGGCAGCGGTGGCGGCGGAGGGCCGCAGCACCTATCGGCGCCTCAACCGCTACGAGTACGAGCAGGCCTTGCGCGATCTGCTCCAGGCACCCTGGCTGCAGATCCGGGACGCCCTGCCCGAGGACGGCACCATCCAGCGCTTCAACAAGGTCGGCGACGCGCTCGACGTGTCCCATGTGCAAATGGCCCGCTACCTCGGCGCCGCCGAGGCCGCGCTGCGCCAGGTGATCGCGCGTCAGCCGGACCGCCCCGCGCCTCGGCCGGTCCGCTTCCATGCGCGCGACCAGCGGTCGTACGTCGGGCCGATGAAGTTCTCCGAGTTCAACACCTATCCCGAGCGCGCCACCTTCCCGGTGCTCGGATTCGAGGGCCAGCCGGGGGTGCGATCCGGAGCCCAGCCGATCACGGTGGGGACCCATGATCCCGCCATCCGTGACCGGGAAGGCATGGGCGTGGTGGCCGGGAGCTATGAACCGCTGGAACCCAAATTCGACGCCTTCCGGGCGCCCGCCCCCGGGCGGTACCGCCTGCGCTTCGTCGGACACACCGTCTGGGTCCACGCGGTGCGGAGCAACAAGTGGTTCATCCCGGATCTGGATGTCCTGAGCCCGGGACGCCGTTCCGAGCCGATCACGGTCTATTCCGAGGCGCCGCCGCGGCAACTGCGCCGCCTGGGCGCCTTCGATCTCACCCCGGAGCCGGAGGCGCATGAACTGACGGCCTGGCTGCTGGCGGGCGAAACGGTCCGCGTGGACCCCGCGCGCCTCTTCCGTTCCCGCCCGGGCAAGGGCCGGATGCAGAATCCGCTCGCGGAGAAGGATGGCCAGCCGGGGGTGGTGTTCCGCTGGCTCGAGGTCGAGGGTCCCCTCCTTGAAGAGTGGCCGCCGGCAGCCCACCGGCTGCTGTTTGGGGATCTGCCGATGAAGCCAGCCCGCCCCGGCGGCCAGAGCGTGGAGGTGGTGTCGCCGGAACCGCGGCGGGATGCGGAACGCCTGCTCGGCCAGTTCCTCGCCGCCGCCTACCGCAACACGAATGCCGCCACCGAGGTGCCGCGGTTCCTGCCGGTGATCGAGCGGGCGCTGGCGGCGGGCAGTTCCTTCAACGACGCCATGATCGCGGGCTACACCGCCGTGCTGTGCTCGCCCGGATTCGTCTGCGTGGAGGAGTCGCCCGGGCCGCTCGACGGCCTGGCGCTGGCCACCCGGCTGTCGCTCTTTCTCTGGAACTCCATTCCCGATGCGGCCCTGCGCGAGGACGCCACCGCCGGCCGGCTCCGGGATCCCGAGGGCCTCCGGGCCGAGACGGAGCGGCTGCTGGGCGATCCGAAGGCGCGGCGGTTTGTGGAGGCATTCCTGGACTACTGGCTCGACCTGCGGCGCATGGAGGCCACCGCGCCCGACGCCACGCTGTACCCGGACTACTACCTCGACGATCTGCTGACGGAATCCGCGCTGGAGGAGACCCGGGCCTTCGTGTCGGAACTGATCCGCGACGACCTGCCGGCGCGGCAGTTGGTCGCCTCCGACTTCGTGATGATCAATGAGCGGCTGGCGCGGCACTACGGGCTGCCGCCGGTGGAAGGCGTGGCGCTGCGGCGCGTGTCCCTGCCAGCGGAGAGTCCGCGCGGCGGGCTGCTCACCCAGGCCAGCGTGCTCAAGGTCACCGCCAACGGCACCACCACCTCTCCCGTGCTCCGGGGCGCCTGGGTGATGGAGCGGATCCTCGGGCGTCCGCTCCCGCCGCCGCCGCCGGGCGTCGGCGCCGTGGAACCCGACACCCGGGGCGCGACCACCATCCGCGAGCAGTTGGAGAAGCACCGGCAGCAGGCGTCCTGCGCCGTCTGCCACGAACGGATGGACCCGCCCGGATTCGCCCTGGAAAGCTTCGACGTGCTCGGTGGCTGGCGGGATCAGTACCGCGCCCAGGGGCCGGGCACGCCGGAGCCCGGCATCGGCAAGGGCGGGCATCCCTTCGAGTTTCATCGCGGACCGCGGGTGGACGCCTCGGGCGAGGTGCCCGACGGACGCCGCTTTCAGGACATCCGCGAATTCAAGGCCCTGCTGCTCTCCGACGAACGGGCCATCGCGCGGAATCTGGTCCGCCAGCTCGCGGTGTATGCCACCGGCGCACCCATCCGGTTCGGTGATCGGGCGGCCGTGGAGCAGATTCTCGACCGCAGCCGGAGCCGCGACTACGGCGTCCGCACCCTCATTCTTGAACTGGTGCAAAGTCCGCTGTTCCAAACCAAGTAACCGCCGCCCTTCCATGCACGTCCCGCGCCCCGCCCTCCGCCCCGCCCTCTCCCGCCGCCAGTTTCTCCGCGGCACCGGCATTGCCCTCGCGCTGCCCTGGCTGGAGTCCATGACGCCGCTGCTGGGCGCCGGGAAAGCGGATGCCGCCGCACAGCCCCCCCGCCGCCTGCTGGCCATCTGCAACAATCTCGGGCTGCTGCCGGAGGAATTCTTTCCCAAACAGGCCGGCGCCGGCTACGCCCTCTCGCCCTACCTCCAGCGGCTGGAGCCTTACCGGAAGGACTTCACCGTGTTCAGCGGGGTGTGGCATCCGGATGTGGATGGCGGTCATCCCGCGGACAACTGCTTCCTCACCGCGGCGCCGCATCCGGCGAGCGGCGGGTTCCGCAACACCATCTCCCTCGACCAGTTCATCGCGGAACGCCTCGGGCCGCTGACCCGCTTCCCTTCGCTGACCCTGGGCGTGAACGTGCAGCAGGGCGAGCGGAGCCTGTCCTGGACCGGTTCCGGGGTGATGATCCCCTGCGACGAAAAGGCGTCGGAGGTGTTCCGGAAGCTCTTCCTCCAGGGATCCCAGGCCGAGACCGAGGCGCAGATCCGGCGTCTGGAGACCGGACGCAGCATCCTGGACGCCGTGGCCGGACAGGCCCGCGACCTGCAGCGGAAGCTCGGAACGCATGACGGGGAGCGCATGGACCAGTACTTCACCAGCGTCCGGGAACTGGAGCGCCGCATGCAGATGTCGCGGGAGTGGGAGGATCGTCCCAAGCCGAAGGTGTCCGCCAGCGTCCCGCTCGATCCCGCCAGCCCCCGGGCCTACATGGAGAAGGTGCGCCTCATGTACGACCTCGCCCGCCTGGCCTTCGAGACCGACTCCACGCGGTCCATCGCGCTGCTGCTGGACGGCGTCAATTCCCCGGCCATTGACGTTCAGGGCACGGCGATCACCGACGGCTACCACAACCTCTCCCACCACGGCCGATCCGAGGCCAAGATCAGCCAGCTCAAGGCCATTGATGAATGGCACATGAAGCTGCTCGCCGGACTGCTGGGCGGGCTGAAGGAGACGCAGGAAGGCGGCGTGCCCCTGCTGGACCACACCATGGTCCTGTACGGATCCAACCTCGGAAATGCCAATACCCACGTGACCACCAATCTCCCGGTGCTGCTGGCGGGCGGCGGATTCCGCCACGGACAGCATCTCGCCTTTGACACCGAGCGGAACTACCCGCTGCCCAATCTCTTTGTCTCGATGCTCCAGCGTCTGGGCATCGAGGCCGACCGCTTCGCCTCCTCCACCGGCACCCTGCGCGGACTGGAGATGGCGCCGGGCTGAGCGGGCTGCAGGACCCTGAGGGATGCCTGGCGGGCGAAGCTCCCCAGGAACCGGCTGGGTATTTGCCGGTGGGTGCAGCAGACCGGAAGGAAACGCGTCCGGCGTCGCAAGGCGTCGCCCCACCCCCGGCGCATGCCGGATTGAACGTCAGCCCCCGGGCACGCTCCAACCCCCGTAGTCGCGAGACATACCGGTCGCAGGGCACTGGGTGTCCTTCGGACCGGGTACCCGGGTCACCGTCCGTTCCGCATGCCCGCCTTCGTCGGCATCACTGCTGCTCCCAGCCAGATCCCCGAACTCCTGCGGGGACGCCCCGACGTCCTCCGTGGCTGGGTTGCCGGGGTGAGCGGGCGGCATCTGGCGGCCTGCATCGCGATGATCGTCCTGGGCGCGGGCCTCTTCGGTGGCGCGGTGGGATGCTGGCGATCACCGGCCCAGGCGCTGTTCACCGCGGTCAAGCTGCCGCTGATCTTGCTGGGGACCGCCCTGGGCAATGCCCTCCTCAACGCCCTGCTGGCCCCGTTGCTGGGGGTGCAGGTGCGGTTTCGGGAGGCCTCCATGGCGGTGCTGCTCAGCTTCGCCCTGGCGGCGGTCATCCTGGGCAGTCTGGCCCCGCTGCTGGCCTTCCTGGTGTGGAACCTGCCGCCCATGGCCGCCGCAGCCGAAGGAAGCCGCGTGGCCTTCCGCACCCTCCAACTGACCTCGGTGGCCGCGGTCGCCTTTGCGGGGATTGCCGCCAATGTCCGGCTGCATCAACTGCTCACCGCCCTTGCCGGACGTGCCCCCGCCACCCGCCTGCTCTGGGCCTGGCTGGCGGCCAACCTGCTGCTCGGCGGACAGCTC
>JAFLEG010000316.1 GCA_017302195.1 Verrucomicrobiota bacterium | reverse complement strand
GGAACGGAGGAACCGCAGAAAACTTTCCGGCGGCCCCGGGACGGCTCGTGGGCGGTCCACACACCGGGCCCGGCCCCAGGCGGGCGGAAGTCCGCATGGAGGCTCCGGCCGCCCCAGGCCGTCTTGATGAGGAGCACCGGCTCGCCGAGATGCCGCTGCACGAAGATGCCGACGGTGAACTCGTGGGCTGCCTCCCTCAATTCCCGGCCCGCACGGCGCCCGGATGGCGCCGGTCTGCGGGTCCGGCGCACGCCGCTTGAGGCGTCTCCGGCAACGGGAAATTCGTTTGCGGCCGGAGTCCCGGCTTGAAGATGGTTCCGGAAATTCGCCAGCGATGCGTCCTGCTACCCCATGACCGTTCTTCCCAAGCGCCTCGCCCGATGGATGCTCTCCGGGGTCATGTCCTCCCTGGTCTTTGGCGGCTCCCTGCGTCCGGTCCCCGGTGATCACATCACGCGGTCCGAGGTGATGGCGCCGCACGGGATGGTCTGCACCAGCCACCCGCTGGCCACCCAGGCGGGTCTGGAGGCGCTGCGCGCGGGGGGATCGGCGGTGGACGCCGCGATCGCCGCCAACGCCTGCCTCGGCCTGATGGAGCCGGTGAGCTGCGGGGTGGGCGGGGACCTGTTCGCCATCGTCTGGGATCCGGAGACCCGGAAGCTGCACGGCCTGAATGGCAGCGGGCGCTCCCCGAAGTCGCTGACGCTGGAGATGCTGCGCGACCGCGGGCTGGCATTCATGCCGTCCTATGGGCCGCTGCCCGTCACGGTGCCCGGCTGCGTGGATGGCTGGTTCACGCTCCATGAACGGTTCGGACGCCGGCCCATGGCGTCCAATCTCGCCCCGGCCATCGCCTACGCGCGCGACGGTTTTCCGGTCAGCGAGATCATCGCCGAAGCCTGGGGACGCAACCTGCGGCTGCTGGAGACGTATCCGAACGTGCTGTCAGTCTATGCCCCCGGCGGCCGGGCGCCGCGGCGCGGGGAGCGGTTCCGGAATCCGCAACTGGCATCCACCTACGAGGCCATCGCCCAGGGCGGGCGCGACACCTTCTACCGGGGCGACATCGCCCGCACCACCGCGGCATTTGTGCAGTCCCAGGGCGGGTTTCTCGAAGCCGGGGATTTCGCCGCACACCGTTCCACCTGGGTGGAGCCGATCTCCACACGATACCGCGGGCACGAGGTCTGGGAGCTGCCGCCCAATGGACAGGGGCTTGCCGTGCTCCAGATGCTGAACCTGCTGGAGGGATACGACCTGCGGACGGCGGGCTTCGGCAGCGTGGAGGCCATGCATGCCTTCATCGAGACCAAGAAGCTGGCCTTCGCCGACCGGGCGCGCCTGTACGCCGACCCGGAGTTTTTCCAGACGCCCATCCCCGAGCTGAATTCCCGCGACTATGCGGCGCGGCGGCGGGCCCTGGTGGATCCGAAGCGCGCCGCCGCGCAGGTCGAACCCGGCCTTCCCGCGCTGAAGACCAGCGACACCATCTATCTCTGCGCCGCGGACGCCCGGGGCATGATGGTGTCGTGGATCCAGAGCAACTTCCGCGGCATGGGCAGCGGCATGGTGCCGCCCGGATTGGGCTTCATGCTCCAGGATCGCGGCGAGGCCTTTGACCTGACCCCGGGGCGGCCGAACACCTTCGCGCCGGGAAAGCGTCCGTTCCACACCATCATCCCCGCCTTCGTCACCCGCGAGGGCGAGCCGCTCATGGCCTTCGGTGTGATGGGGGGCGACATGCAGCCGCAGGGGCACGTGCAGATCCTGGTCAACCTCCTCGACCACGGCATGAGCCTGCAGGCCGCCGGGGATGCCCCGCGCGTGTACCACACCGGCTCCGCTGATTCCAACGGCCTCATCATGACCAACAGCGGTGTCGTCAACCTGGAGCCGGGATTCTCCGAGGCGTCCATCCGCGCCCTGGAGGAACGCGGGCATCGCGTCACCGTCCGGAAGGGCGAGGTGTACGGCGGCTACCAGGCCATCTGGCGGGACCATGACCAGCAGGTGTGGATCGGCGCCAGCGAGTCGCGCAAGGATGGCCAGGCCGCGGGCTATTGAATCCGGAAACCGATGGTCCCCTGCCGAAACGCCGGCCCGTTTCTCCATTACCGCTTCGTGGACTGGGCCACCCAGGGATTCCTGGGAGGCGTCGTGATCCTTCTGTTCGCGCTGCACCGCGGTGCGCCCGCCGGATGGGGCTGGGTCGCGGCCGGACATGTGGCCGCCATGGCCGCAATCCACGGCCTGATCCAGCACGTGGCTCGCGGCGACGCACGCCGCGTCTGGCGCCTGCTGCGCGAGTTCTATCCGGTGCTGCTCTACACGGCCTTCTTCCGGGAAACCGAGCTGGTGAACCGCGCCCTGGGCTGGCCGCGCCTGGATCCGCTGTTCCTGCGCTGGGAGGACCGGCTCTTCGGATGCCAGCCCAGCGTCGTCCTCATGGAGACCCTGCCCCATCCCTGGCTCAGCGAGGTCTTCTACGCCGCCTATTTCAGCTACTACCTGATGGTCGCGGGACTGGGTCTGTTCCTGCTCCTGCGCAATCCCTCGGCCTTCCGGCAGTTCGTCACCGTGGTCTCCTTCGTGTTCTACGCCTGCTACGCGGCCTACATGGTCACGCCGGTGATCGGCCCGCGCCTGCTGTTCCGCGACACCCCCGAACGCGCCTGGTATCTGGCCGCCTATCCGGATCGTCCGATGCCCGGGTATCCAGAGGCCGTCACCCACGGCCCCTTTTTCCAGGTCATGGCGTTCCTCTACCGGAACTTTGAGGCGCTGAGCGCGGCATTCCCCAGCAGCCATGTCGCCGTGGCGGTCACCACCGCCTGGTTCTCCTGGAAATACCTGCCCCCCCTCCGATGGCCGCATGCGGTCCTTGCCGGAGTCCTCTGCGTTTCCACGGTGTACTGCCGGTACCACTACGCCGTGGATGTTCCCGCCGGACTGCTGGCGGCCGCGGTGCTGATCCCCATCGGCCACCGGCTGCACGCCCGGTGGGGCTGACGGAGACCGGATGTGCGTCGCTTTGGGGTGGGGCGATCCTCCGCTGAGCCATGCGCGTGTGGAGTCGCCCCCCGTGATTCGCGGTTCCTTCCGGTCTGCTGCACCCACTGCCGGACATGGATCCTCTTCGCATCGTCCGGTGGATTGAGAGGCACCGCCCGGAGAGGGCGAAGGCTCCCGGGGGTTTGCGACTTCCGGAAAGTCCGATAGGATTGCGGTTCGATTTCTGTCACTGCGGATGATCCCTCTTCGAACCGCCCACAGCACCGTGCCGGGACCACCGGCGAACCGCCATTCCCACCCGGGAGACCGGTGGGCCATGACCCGCGACATCGGCGCGGTGGTCCGCGGCCGTTGACCCCGCAGAAACCCATCCGCAAAGGCTGCTGACGCACGCATGGAACTCCCACGGACGACCGACACCAACCCCGGCCCCTCCGCATCGGATCCCAACGCCAACCTTTGCGCCGCGCTGAGCCGTTTGAAGCTGGTCTGCGGACTCGATCCGGATCCCAAGACCGTGCTGACGGCCCTCCGCGCCACGGGGCGGCAGGGTGTGCCCGCGGAGGAAACCGCGGAGGAACGCCTGATGCGCGTCGCCGCGGCCTGCGGCCTGCGCGCCCGTCCGGTCCGTCTCACGGTGCGGGACGCGGCGAATCACGCCCGGTTTGGGCAGCCGCTGGCGCTCGCCAGGGAAACCCCGGGCGGGGCGCACCAATACCTGGTCATCGAGCGGCATGGATGGAGCCGCGTGCGGGTGTCCGGATTCGGATCCGATCCGGTGGTGCTGTCCCTGGCCGCCCTGGAACGCCGGCTGGGACAGGGCCGGAACACGATGCTGGACTGGATCGCGGTCCACCGGGATCTGCCCGCAGATTCCCTGTCCGGCGGCATCCCCCCGGGGTCCGGCGGGGACGACGGCCATCACGGCGCCGGGAATGGGGGAGGGCACGGGCATGGGCACGCCCATCCCTCCCCCTTCCGCCGGATCGCGGCCCTGGCACGGCTGGAGCGCCGGGACCTGTGGAGCCTGCTGGGCTATGCGGTCGTCACCGGGATCCTGTACCTTGCGGTGCCGCTGGCGGCCGATGCCCTGGTGAGCAACATCGCCTTTGGCGGACAGCAGCGGGCCTATCTGCAGGCGCTGCTGTTTCTGGGCATTGCGCTGGCCGCCTTCCTGGCGCTTCACGCCCTGGTGCGCGCCCTGGCGTTCCTGGTGATCGAGCGCCTGCAGCGCCGCCTCTTCGTGCGGTTCACGGCAGATCTCGCCCTGCGACTGCCCCGCGTGCGGCAGGCGGAGTTCGACCGCTACCACGGCCCGGAACTCACCAACCGTTTCTTCGACATCATGACGCTTCAGAAGGCGTCCGCCCAACTGCTGCTCGACGGGCTGGATGTCGTGCTCACCTTCCTGGTGGGTTCCCTGCTCCTGGCGTTCTATGACTGGACGCTCTTCTGGTTCGACGCCGGACTGCTCGTCCTGGTGCTGGTGATCATCTGGCGGCTGGGCCGCGAGGGGGTGAACACCAGCATCGAGGAATCGCGGATCAAGTACGCCACCGCGGGCTGGCTCCAGCAGGTGGCCATGTTTTCCACGGTCTTCAAGGGTCCGGGGGGCAGCGATCTGGCGGCGGACTGGACCGACGATCTCACCCGGGACTACCTGAAGGCCCGGCAGGCGCATTTCCGCATCCTGTTCCGCCAGGTGGTGGGCCTGATGATCGTCGAGGTGGCGGCGACGGTGGTGCTGCTGGGCTGGGGCGGGCTCCTGGTCCTGGAGGGCCAGCTCTCCATCGGACAGTTGGTGGGCAGCCAGTTGGTGCTGACCGCCACGCTGGCGGCGGTTGCCAAGTTCTGGAAGCAGTTGGAGACGGCCTACGACTGCCTGACGGCCATAGACAAGGTGGGATACCTGGTGGACCTGCGGGTGGAATCCACCGGAGGTGAAGCGCCGCGGACGGGATCCCCGCAGGGCGCCGAAGTCCGGATCCAGGATCTCGGTTTTGAGTACACGCCACATCATCCCGTGCTGGACCGCATCACCCTGCACCTGAAGCCGGGCGCCCGGCTCGCGCTGATCGCCCCGGCCTCCAGCGGCAGCACGACGCTCCTGAACCTCCTCTACGGCCTGCGTGAACCGACTGCGGGGCATGTGGACATTGACGGACTCGATGTCCGGCACTGGAAGCGTTCGGAGCTGCGGCGGCAGGTGGCGCGTGTGCACGGGGATGACGAGATCTTCGACGGGTCCATCGCGGACAACATCCGGCTCGGCAACGCCGCGCTGGGCCTGGGAGAGGTGCGGGAGGCGCTCGCGGCCACCCGGCTGCTCCCGAAGGTACAGGCCATGCGGCTGGGACTCACCGAGCCCATCTCGCTGCTGGGCCGGTCGCTGTCCGGCACCGAGCGGCGCCAGATCCTGCTGGCGCGCGCGATTGTGTCGCAGCCGCGCCTGCTGCTGCTGGATGCCACGCTGGACGGCTTCGAGCCCGACGACATTGACGGGATCGTCGAATACCTGACGGATCCGGCGCGGCCCTGGACGCTGCTGGTGGTGACCCGGGATCCGGATGTCATCCGCCGCTTCAAGCACCAGATCCGCCTCCAACCCCACCCCGGAAGCCCCCGCCTGCCCCATGGGTACTGA
Organism: Verrucomicrobiota bacterium; assembly: GCA_017302195.1. Taxonomy (GTDB): domain Bacteria; phylum Verrucomicrobiota; class Verrucomicrobiia; order Limisphaerales; family UBA9464; genus UBA9464. The sequence goes on along the minus strand of JAFLEG010000316.1, from coordinate 267 downwards.
ATCCCCCCACCCCGTCGTCCCGGAGACTGCCGTGAGGCCGGCGCCCCACGGACCGGAGCCCGACGCCCTGCCGCTGCAGGACGACCGGTCGCGGCTGCCCGCGCTGCTCCTAGTGGATCCGGCGCGCGGATTCGACACCGTCCACCGGCTGCTGCCACTCTCGATCCTGGCGGTGCTGCTCCTGGCCGCCTTCATGCCGTGGCAGCAGTCGGTGAGCGGGACCGGACGCGTCATCGCCTATGATCCGCTGGAACGCCGCGTGAACGT
>JAFLEG010000315.1 GCA_017302195.1 Verrucomicrobiota bacterium | reverse complement strand
AAGCCACCAACAACGCGCTTCGGCCTGCCGGCCTCTTCATCACCCACCTGTTCCGCGCCGACCAGGTCTTCCTGCGCGCTGATTGGGAACAGCACCTCGTCCCGCTTGTTCGTCCTGCCACGCGTTGGCTCCGCCTGTTCCGGCCGGCGACGTTGGACCTCATCCTCACGAAGATGATGCGTGGCAACGATCCGCAGGACATGGCCGACGTGGACTTCATGGTCCGCCACGACCGTATCGCTTTGGATCTGCTGGAAGCCGCCCTTGCCGCCGTTGTGCTGCCGGACCTTGCCGAACTGCACGACGCCTTCGCTGAAGCCGTGCCTCGCGTTCGCGAACTGGTCCAGCAAGCCGGATGTTGAGGAGTATCCTTTCGACATGAAACTCGAAGGAGAGGAACAACGATCTTTAGCCGTAACGATTCCGTAGGAGAGGATAGAGCGCACGCGCCCCCCGCGTGCTGCAAACGGGAAGTTGGAACTGCAGATCAGAAGCATCGATTCGGCTGGTGCGCGTCACTGCTCACTGAATGGTGGCCACTCCACACGCACAGCGCGGACGGCGGGGGCGCGTGCGCTCCCCAGCAAGAGTCACTGCATGGTTACGTCGGAGGGAGGCGTCCGTCGCCTTCACGGCGACGGCGGGACGAACAGACGATTGGGTTTCGACCACCGGATCCGGGCGACGAAGGTCGCCCCCTCCGCCCCGCGGGCCCTGGAGTCCTTCATGAACATTCCCTCGGAAACCGTGACCCAGGACTCGTCGGCGCTCACCGGGGCGGCGCCAAAGTTGCCCAGCTCGGCCCCGCGCTCCGGCACCACGACGCGTTCGGTGGCCCGCCGCACCTGCATCGTCTCCGGATCCACCTGCGCCATGAACAGCGGCGCCCGGTGCCGGACGATGTGGTCATTGCCGGCGCCGCGGCGGGTATAGACCAGGAACAGCCCGTCGCTGTGGGCAAGCCAGTGCTGCTGGGTGTTGTAACTGCCGAGTTCCGTGCCGTCGTCGAAGGTCCACGGCCGGGGCGGTCCGAAGTGAAGTCCGTCCGTGCTGGTGCTGTGGTAGCCCCGCACGTCGTTGCGGAGGGTGAGGTGATACCGGCCGCCGAACGCCACCAGGGACGGTTCATAGAGCCCGCGCGCCTCCTCGATCCGCAGGACGTTTCCCTGCCGGAGATAGGTGAGCGTCTGACCGTCGAAGCGGCATTCGGCGACCGTGGTGGCAAAGCGTTCGGAGGCATTCCTCGCGATGTAGAGGGGCACCCGCAGCGTGCCCTCCGATTGCACCAGCCACTGGGAACAGGCGTTGCGGGCGAAGTCGAACTGCTCGTCGTCGGGCAGCTCCAGGGTCTGCCACCGGGTCCAGTGTCCGGACCTGGGATCGAACACGGCATACACGGTCTGGTGGGCGCGCTTCACGTCGTCGAGCTGCCGGCCGTCGCCGGCGTAACGCACGCGGCAGCCGAGCGCGATGACCTTGCCCGTCGGCGGGTGAAACCCGGGCGTCACATCGGCCACGCTCAATGTCACGCCATCCGGCTGCGGTTGCCAGTCGAGCTCGGGCGGCAGCTCGGGACCCCGCCACTCCCCGGTGATCCCGTCGCGGCGCAGCACATGCAGGCCGGAGTAATAGTCCGAGACCTTGAGATGCTGCTGCAGCGTCATCAGCACGCCGCCGGGCAGGACCGTGGCCCGGGGATGGAACCACAGGAACGTGCCATCATCGTGCTTCAGCACGGTTTCAAGGGTGACCGTGAACGTCGGCGCTTCAGCCGCCGGCAGGTCCCAGGTGCCGGTGTTGAGCAAGAAGGTGAGCAGGAGCAGCCGCCGGAGCATCCGGGACAATCTGCGAGGCTGCAGGGGACATTGGCAATCGTGCAACCTGGGTGTCAGAAGGGTTCATCGCTCTGGACCTGGCTGTGGACCGCCGTGTTGACGGCCCAACAGGAGCCTGGTTCACGCAGGTTCGCCGCCCTGGGTGGGAGGCGCGTCGGCGGCTCCGACGTCCCGCTACGCCAGCAGCGCCTTCACCACGTTGCCGTGGACGTCGGTGAGGCGGTAGTCGCGGCCGCCGTGGCGGAAGGTGAGTCGCTCGTGGTCCAGGCCCAGCAGGTGCAGGAGGGTGGCGTGAAAATCGTGCACGTGGACGCGGTTCTCGACGACAGCCGCGCCGATGTCATCGGTGGCGCCGTAGGTGAGCCCGGCCCGCACCCCGGCGCCGGCCATCCAGGAGGAGAAGCAGGCGCTGTGGTGTCCCCGCCCCTTCTCGCCATCCACGCCCGGGGTGCGTCCGAACTCGGTGGTCCACACCACCAGGGTGTCGTCGAGCAGGCCGCGGCGCTTGAGATCCAGCAGCAGTCCGGCAATGGGCTGATCAATGTTGCGGGCATGCTTCGCGTGCTCCGCCATGTCCCCGTGCTGGTCCCAGTTATGGCTGGAGCTGCCATCCACCAGTTCCACGAAACGCACGCCGCGCTCGGCCAGACGCCGCCCCACCAGGCACTGCCATCCGAAGCCGTCGGTCTGTCCGCGCTTCATGCCGTACAGCGCGAGCGTTTCGTCGGTCTCCCGGGACAGGTCGAAGATCTCCCCCGCCTCGGACTGCATGCGGAAGGCGGTCTCGAAGGACCGGATGCGCGCCGCCAGCTCGCCCTCGTGTCCGTGGGCCTCCAGATGCCGCCGGTTGAAGGCCTCGGCCAGTCCGAGCTCCAATTCCTGCAGACCGTCTGCGCCCCCGCGCGGCTCCAGATTGGCAATCGGCTCCTTCCCGGGAATGACCCGCACGCCCTGGTGATCGGCCGGCAGGAAGTCGTTGTTGAAGATCTGCGTGCCCGCGTAGGGCATGTGCGGGGACAGCACCACGAAGGACGGCAGGTTGCGGTTCTCGGTGCCCAGGCCGTAGCTCACCCAGGATCCGAGGCTCGGACGCGAAAAGAAGAAGGAGCCGGTGTGGATGGCCAGCGTGGCCTGGTAGTGCTCGTTGTCATCGGACTTCATTGAGCGGATCAGGCAGAGGTCATCCATGCGCTCGCGCAGGTGCGGAAACAGATCGCTCACCATGGCGCCACACTGGCCGCCGGGGCGGAATTCCCATCCCGGACGCAGGAGCCGGCGCTGCTGATTCGACAGGCCGCCGCCCACGCCCATGGTCTTGCCGTCGGCGGCGAAGAGCTTGGGCTTGTAGTCGAAGGTGTCCATGTGGGACACGCCGCCATTGGAGAAGATGAAGATCACCCGCTTGGCCCGGGCGTCCTGGTGCGCGGGCTTCGGGGCCAGCGGACCGCCGCTACCGCCGCCGGATTCAGCGAGCAGTTGGGACACGATCCCGGGCAGCAGCAGCGAGGTGCCCATGAGGCTTTGGATCGCGGCGCGGCGCGGCAGCCGGTGGGAACGGTCAGGTTTCATGGAGGGGATGCGGTCAGTCCAGATATACGAATTCGTTGAGCCGGAACCACACCCGGACCAGGGATTGCCAGGCCTCCCGGGCCGCTTTGTCGTCCGTGGCGCCCGCCGCCCGCCGACGGGTGGTCACGGTCGCGAGGTGTTCCAGGGCGGCGGACCGTTCGCCAGCGTCAGGCGAACGCCCCAGCAGGCGCGCATACGCGGCGGCAATCCGGGCTTCGTCATCCGGCGCGGCGGCCATGGACTGCTCCGCAAACCGCCGCGCCTGCTCATGCACCAGGGGATCGTTCAGCAGGAAGAGCGCCTGCACCGGCGTGGTGCTGGTGAGCCGGGCCGGGGTGCTGGCCGCGGGATCGGCACCGTCGAAGGTGGCCAAGAACGGATGCCGCTGGATGCGCTGGGTCATCAGATAGACGCTGCGGCGCGGGGTGTCGTACACCGCCTTGAAGGGGTTGTGCTGGGTGAACTTCCACTCCGACTCGGGTGGAAACGGGTGCGCCGTTCCCGGACTGCAGTCCAGCGTCCCTCCCAGAGACAGCAGCGTGTCCCGCAGGGCTTCGGCATCCAGACGCCGCCGCGGGAATCCCGCCAGCAGCTCGTTGTTGGGATCCTGCTCGCGCGCGGCTGCGGACCGGACCGAGGCCTGGCGCCAGGTACGGGAGTTGAGGATCAGCCGGTGCATGGACTTCACCGACCAACCGGAGGCCACGAAGCGGGAGGCCAGCCAGTCGAGCAGCTCGGGATGCGTGGGCGGCTTGCCCTGGCGTCCGAAGTCATTGGGCGTCGGCACCAGTCCGCGCCCAAAATGGTGCTGCCAGATCCGGTTCACCATCACCCGCGCGGTGAGCGGATTGACGGGGTTGGCAATCCAGTCCGCGAGCTGGCGGCGTCCGCTGCCTGCCTCCTCCGGCGGCAGCGCCGCGCCTCCCAGGACCGTGAGAAACCGACGCGGCACCACCGGTCCCGGCTTGGCCGGATCGCCCTTCACCTGCACGGAGGCATTGGCGATCCGCGGACTCTCGGCCACCGCATAGGCCATCTCAAACGGCAGCGGCTGGGCCGCGTGCTCCTTCACCCGGCGCTCGGCCTCCTGGATCTGCGCCTCGACCGCCGCCTTCGACTCTTTGGGGGTCTCCTTCAGCGAGTCCTTGAGCGTCTGCAGTTCCTTGCCCAACCGCTGCTGCTCGATCTCCCGCGCCTTCCGGGCGTCATTCGCGGCGGCCAGGCCCGAGGGCTCGACCAGGGGCACCAGGTCCCGCTGCTTCTGCTCCAGTTCAATGCCCGGCCAGGGATAGCGCGTGCTGTCGAAGATGCCGTACAGCGCGTAGTAATCCTCGGCGGTGATCGGGTCGAACTTGTGGTTGTGACAGCGCGCGCAGTTGATGGTCAGGCCGAGGAAGGTGCGGCCGAGATTGTCCAGGGTGTCCTCGATGGTGAGGTGCTGCGGATAGTCGTCCACGCGCGAGCCGAAGCGGCGCGCATTGGCCAGGTAGCCGGTGGCAATGAGGCGATCGAAGCGTTCCGGTCCTTCGCCGGAGGGCAGCAGGTCGCCGGCGATCTGTTCGCGGATGAACTGGTCGTAGGGCAGGTCGCGGTTGAAGGCGCCGATAACCCAGTTGCGGTACCGGTACATCTGCGGGATCGGGAAGTCGGAGTTATCGCCGGCGGTGTCGGCATAGCGCACGACATCGAGCCAGTGCCGTCCCCAACGCTCGCCGTACTGGGGCGAATCCAGCAGGCGGTCCACCACCGTGGTCCAGGCGGCCGGCGACGGGTCGGACAAGAAGGCCTGGATCTCCTCCGGTGTCGGGGGAAGTCCGGTGAGGTCGTAGGTGGCGCGGCGGATGAGGGCGCGGCGATCGGCGTCGGGTGCGGGCGAAAGTCCGGCAGCCTCCTGGCGGGCGAGGATGAATCGGTCCAGAGGGCTTGCCGGCCACTCCTCGCGGAGGACCGCAGGAGGCTCCGGGGAGGTCACCGGACGAAACGACCACCACTCGCGGGCCCGATCCCAGTCCACCGCCGACTTGGTTCGTGACGAGGCCACGGTGTCCTCAATGCGGGGATCCGGAGCGCCCTGGCGAACCCACAGCTCCAGGTCGGCAATGGCCTCGGGGGGCAGCTTCGCCTTGGGCGGCATGGTCAGGTTCGGATCCCCATGCCGCACGGCCTGGATCAGCAGACTGGCGTCCGGCTCGCCGGGAGTGATGGCGGGTCCGGTGTCGCCGCCCTGGCGCACCCCGGCCAGCGAGTCGAGCAGCAGCCCGCCCTTGAGCTTGGCCGCGCCGGCGCTGTGGCACTCGTAGCAGTGATTGGCCAGCACCGGACGGATCCGCCGTTCAAAGAACTCGAGCTGTTCCGGCGTGGGCGCCCCGGCAAAGGCCGGGGCCCGGGGTTCGGGAATGGGTCCGTTCCCCGCCCACACCTCCAGGCCCGAAAGGTTGGCGGCACCGTGGCTGGGCGTGCGTGCCGCGACGGTGATCTGGCCGTCCACCGGCGCCGCGGTCCAGGGTCCTAGACGCCGCCAGGCGCCGGC
>JAFLEG010000314.1 GCA_017302195.1 Verrucomicrobiota bacterium | reverse complement strand
AGAAACGCATGCCGGGAAGCTAGGGGAACGCAGGGTCGTGAAGCAAGGCGCCTTGCCTTGCCCGATCCATCCGCGGGCCGGTGGCTATTGGCCGCCTGCGGTGGTGGCATAGGCCTCCATGCCGATGCAGGAGCAGACGAGGTTGCGGTCGCCGTACACGTTGTCCACACGGCCAACGGCCGGCCAGAACTTGAAGTCGCGGAGGCCGGGCACCGGAAAGGCCGCCTGTTCCCGCGAATAGGGACGATCCCAGGCGTCGCCGGCGACGACATCCGCGGTGTGCGGGGCGTTCTTGAGCAGATTGTTCCTGGCGTCAGCCGTGCCGGACTCGATCGCCTGGATCTCCCCGTGGATGGCCACCATGGCGTCGCAGAAGCGGTCCAACTCGGCCCTCGCCTCCGATTCGGTGGGCTCGACCATCAGGGTGCCCGCAACCGGCCAACTGAGCGTGGGGGCGTGGAATCCGTAGTCCATGAGCCGCTTGGCCACGTCCTCGGCCGTGACCTTCTTGAACGGACGCAGATCCAGAATGCACTCATGGGCCACCAGGCCGTTGGCCCGGTACAGGGTGGGGAAGTATCCCTCCAGACGGCATGCGATGTAATTGGCGTTGAGGATGGCCACCTCGGTGGCGCGGCGGAGTCCGAACGCGCCCATCATGGCAATGTACATCCACGAGATGGTGCAGATGCTGGCGCTGCCCCAGGGGGCGGCGCTGACCGCCCCGATGGGATCCTCGCCGCCGAGGTGGACCACGGCGTGTCCCGGCAGGAAGGGCACCAGGTGCTCGGCAACGCCAATCGGGCCGACGCCCGGTCCGCCGCCGCCGTGGGGAATGCAGAAGGTCTTGTGCAGGTTCAGGTGGCAGACATCCGCCCCGATGGCCCCCGGCGAGGTCAGGCCGAGCTGGGCATTGAGGTTGGCGCCGTCCATGTACACCTGGCCTCCGCGCTCATGAATGACCGCACAGAGTTCCCGCACCCCGGTCTCAAACACGCCATGGGTGCTCGGGTAGGTGATCATGAGCGCCGCCAGCTCGTTCCGGTGGGCATCCGCCTTTCCGATGAGGTCGGCCAGGTCAATGTTGCCGTCGGCATCGCAGGCCACGGGTACCACCACGAATCCGGCCATCACGGCGGAGGCGGGGTTGGTGCCATGTGCGCTCGTGGGGATGAGGCAGATGTTGCGGTGTCCCTCGCCCCGCGATTCATGCCAGCCGCGGATGACCAGCAGGCCGGCGTACTCCCCCTGGGAACCGGCATTGGGCTGGAGCGACACGCCGGCAAAGCCGGTGCAGCGGGCCAGCCAGTCCTCCAGCTCCTCAAAGAGCTGCTGATAGCCGCGCGCCTGGTTCACCGGCACGAACGGATGCAGCCTGGCGAACTCCGGCCAGCTCACCGGAAACATCTCGGCGCTGGCGTTGAGCTTCATCGTGCAGGACCCCAGCGGGATCATGCTGTGGCAGAGGGAAAGATCCCGGGATTCCAGGCGCCGAAGGTAGCGGAGCATCTCGGTCTCGCTCTGGTATCGGTGAAACACCGGATGGGACAGGTAGGCCGAGGTGCGCACGGCATGCGGCGAGGCCTTCGGCGCAAGGGCGTCCACTCCGAAGGGAAGTTCGGCGCCGCCGTTCAGGATCCGGAGCAGGGTTCCGACCTCGGACAGCGTCGCCGGCTCGTCGAGGGAGATGCCGATGTGGGTGGTGTCCACGCGCCGCAGGTTGACCCGCTGCGCCTCGGCGAGGCGGTGGACTTCGGAGGCCTGGGACACCCGGACGGTGAGGGTGTCGAAGAAGGTGTCATTGACTGCCTTCAGGCCCAGTTTCTCCAGGCCTGACGCGAGCACCCCGGTCAGGGTGTGCGTCCGCCGGGCGATGGCCCGCAGGCCCTCCGGGCCATGGTAGCAGGCGTAGGCCATGGCCATGTTCGCCAGCAGGGCCTGGGCGGTGCAGATGTTGGAGGTGGCCTTCTCACGGCGGATGTGCTGTTCGCGGGTGCCCAGCGACAGCCGGAGCGCCGGACGGCCCCTTGAATCCCTGGAAACCCCCACCAGCCGGCCGGGCATCTGGCGCTTGAAGTCATCACGGGTGGCAAAGAAGGCGGCATGCGGTCCGCCATAGCCCAGCGGCACGCCGAAACGCTGCGCACTGCCCACGGCCACGTCAGCGCCAAACTCGCCGGGCGCGGGGAGCAGCGTGAGGGACAGCAGGTCCGCCGCCACCACCACCATGGCCCCGGACTCATGAGCGCTCCGGGCAAATGCCGCATAGTCGGGAACCGATCCGTCCGTCGCCGGATACTGCACCAGGGCGCCGAAGACGCCGGCGCGGAAGGTGAATTCCCGCCAGTCGCCGGTGATCACCTCGATGCCGAGGGCCCGGGCGCGGGTCCGGACAATATCCAGATTCTGCGGATGGCAGGAATCGGCGACGAAGAACAGGTTGGGAACCGGATTTCCCGTGCCAGCCTTGGACTCCGCTACCCGGTGACACAGCATCATGGCCTCGGCACAGGCGGTGGCCTCGTCAAGCAGGGAGGCGTTGGCGATGTCGAGCGCGGTCAGGTCCGTGACCAGGGTCTGGAAATTGAGCAGTCCCTCCAGGCGTCCCTGGGAGATTTCGGCCTGGTACGGGGTGTACTGGGTGTACCAGCCGGGGTTCTCCAGAATGTTCCTCTGGATGACCGGGGGCGTGAGCGTGTCGTGGTAGCCCATGCCAATGAAGGAACGGAACACCTGGTTCCGGGATGCCATCTGACGCAGCCGCGCCAGGGCCTCGTGCTCGGTCAGCGCCGGAGGCAGCTCCAGCGGATGTTCCATGCGGATGCTGGCGGGAACGGCGGCGTCCACCAGGGCGTCCCGGGATGGAAACCCCAGGAACCGGACCATGGCGTCCTGCTCGTCGGCATCGGGACCGACGTGCCGGCGGACAAAGGTATCGTGATGGGGATGGGCGGTGGCGGACGGGTGCGGATGAATCATCGGCAGGACGTGTGCGGCTCAGAGCGAGCGCAGGTCACGGTACGAGGCGAGCCACCCGGTGCAAGCGTCGTTTCCCCGGGCTCGCGATCCTCCGAACAGCCGGCTAGGCTGTCCGCATGGCGGAAGATGCGGCAACGTCCGTGGGACGATTCTGGCGCCGCCGGTGGTGCTGGGTGCCCACCTGGCCCACCGCGGTCCTGGTGCTCCTCCTGACCGCGATCCTGGGCGTGGCGGTCCTCCGGGGTGCGGAGCCGTTTCTGGCCGTCACCCAGCGGGTGGCCGCAGACACCCTGGTGGTCGAGGGCTGGTGCGAGGACTACGTGATTGCCGCGGCGTGGCGGGAGTACCAGACCGGTGCCTACACCCGGCTGCTGGTCACCGGAGGACCGCTGGATCACGGCGCACCGATGAGCGAGTACGGCAGCTTTGCGGACCTCGCCGCCGCCGTGCTCCGACGCTGGGCGCCGGCGGGGACCCCCATCATCGCAGTGCCCGGCCCCCGGGTGGACCGCGACCGCACCTACAGCAATGCGCTCGCGCTGCGCCGGTGGTTTGAGCAGCACGGCGGAGTGCCGGACCGACTCAACCTGGTGACGGCAGGGGCTCATGCCCGCCGGTCCCGCCTGCTGTTTGAGTCGGCCCTGGGTGCCGGAACCTCGGTCGGTGTCATGGCGGTTCCCGACCCCCACTACGACCCAAAGCGCTGGTGGCGGTCGAGCCCGGGCTTCCGCACGGTGACCGGCGAACTCATCGCCTACGCGTACGCCATCACCCTGTTTCGTCCGGAACCGGTGCCCGCAGAGCGGTGACGGGAATGACAAGGTCGCCCTGGCAAGGCGAACGTGCGCGTGCGCTGGGGACGTGTGGAGGCACCACCATGTCAACGCGCCGCGGCGCCCCGCGACGCCATCGAACGTCCGACGTCCAATGTTGAACGTGCAAATGCCGGCTCTGCTGCTGGTTGCTTGCGACGCGAATGGCTCGGCCGCGGCGCGTGCTCCCGCGGTTCCCGCGCCTCAGCCGATGACATGCATCTTCACCGCCTCCACCTCGCTGTCATTGCTGGTGGGGTGCGGCAGGACCACCACCACGCGATCGCCGGAGGCGAGGTGGCCCGCGGTGCGGAGGCGCCCGAGGGCGCCCTCAACCGATCCCGCGGGATCGTCATTGCAGGAGGGCATGACCACGGGACGCACCGCCCGCAGCAGGCTGAGCGGGCCGGCCAGGGATGCGGAGGCCACGAAGGCAAAGATCGGGGAGTGGCGCGGACGCAGCCATGCGGCGTCGCGAACGATGCGGCCGTCGCGGCTGAAGACGATGAGCGCTGCGGCCTTGAGCTGGTCGGCCAGGCCCACGGCGCTGCGCACCAGCATCTCCCGGGCGGATCCCATCTCCGCCGCCTCATGATAGTTCGCCCCGCCGCTGCGCTCGATCCGGCAGGCGATGCGGTCCATCACCCGGACGCACTCCACCGGGTACCGCCCGGTGGCGGTCTCACCACTCAGCATGATGGCGTCCGCCTGCTCGAACACCGCGTTGGCCACGTCGGTGATCTCGGCCCGGGTGGGAAAGGGGTTCTCCGTCATGCTTTCCAGCATCTCGGTGGCGACGATCACCGGACGCCCGATGCGGAGGCAGTGCTTGACGATGCGGCGCTGGATGATGGGGAGCTCCTCATAGGGACATTCGATCCCGAGGTCGCCCCGGGCCACCATCACGGCATCGGTCGTCCGGGCAATGTCGTCGAAATGATCCACGGCAAACTGATGCTCAATCTTGGCCACCAGGGTCACCGGATCCCGGGCGCCCGCCACCAGGTCGCGCAGGGCGCTCACGTCGTCCGGGTCCCGGACAAAACTCTGAGCGATGAGGTCCACGCCCATCTCCAGGCCCACCGCGACATCGGCCCGGTCCTTGGGCGTCAGGGCCGGCAGCGACAGCCGCACGCCCGGGAGGTTGATGTGCCGGCGGCTGCCCAGCTCCCCGGCAGTCAACGCCTCGCACAGCACGCTGGTGGCGGTCTTGGAGAGGATCCGCATCGCCAGGCTCCCGTTGTCCACCAGCAGGGTGCGCCCCACCTCCACATCCCCGGGGAAGTCAGGATAGCTGACCGTCGTGGAGATGACCCCGGAGGGCGGATTGCCGTCGGTGGTGAATGCCAGCGTATCTCCCACGGACAGGGCGATGGGCGTCGCAACGTCGCCGGTGCGGATCGAGGGACCCTGGATGTCCAGCAACACACCGACCGGCAGGCCGAGACGGCGGGCGAGGCTCCGGATCTCGGGCACGGTGCGGCGGATCCAGTCATGCCGGGCGTGGGAGCAGTTGATGCGGAATACATTCACTCCCGCCACCAGCAGCGCCTCCATGGCTTCAGGGCTTCCGGTGGCGGGTCCGAGGGTGGCAATGATCCGGGTCTTCCTCATGCGCGCGTGGCGACGATAGGGACGGTTTCCGCCGAATGGTAGAGGCGTGTTCCGCCGCGATCCTGTCGGGATCGGCTGCACCTGTGAATCAGCCTCGGGGACCACGGGAATTTCCCGCGCGCCGCGCTCCCCTCGTTCTCCGCAACCACTTCGCCCATTGGGCGGCTGAAGATCGGGGGGGGCAGAAGACCCCCTTCCCAAAGGGGACGGTGACGTGCAGGAAGCGATTGACGGCGGGGGGGCGCCGGCCGAAACAAGCGCGATCCCTCGCGGCTCGCCGGGTGTTGGTGCCCGGGGGCCCAGGTCCACCGCATGAATTCCCTTCGCCCGCTCGCCCTCCTGTTTTCCCTGGCCGTCCTGCCCTCGGCGCCCCTGGTGGCGCGTGATGTGGACGCCGCCGCCCTCGATTCGCTGTCGCGGGAAATTGCCCAGACGCGGGTTGTCGAGGTGCCGGCTGTCATCACGCGCGCCATCACCGCCGTGCCACAAACGGACCGCGCTCAGGTGGCCACCACCGCGGTGATCGCCGCGC
>JAFLEG010000313.1 GCA_017302195.1 Verrucomicrobiota bacterium | reverse complement strand
CGCGCCGTCGCCCAACGGGCCCTGGACCCTCACGGCCGAGGTGCCGGCGGTGATCTACACCATCCCGCCCACGAGTCCGGTGTATCCGTGCACCTACGTGCAGGTCTATGCCTCGACGCCCAGCAGCGTCACCTACGGGTTCACCGCGGGGTACACCATGGGATTCGTCAGCGCCGGCGTGATCATGTACGGCACCGGATACTACTATCCCCCGTATTACTTCCCGGCGCCGATGCCCATCTACTATCCCTATCCGTACACCTATCACGGCGCGACCTACTACAATCCCGCCACCGGCGCCTGGGCGCAGGGTGGCGCCATCTACGGCCCCTACGGCGGCGTTGCCAAGGGCGGGACCGCCTACAATCCCAGCACGGGCGCCTGGGCCCAGGGCGGTGCGATCTATGGTCCGTATGGCGGGGCAGGGGCGTTCTCGGCGTACAATCCGACCACCGGCAGCTACGCCCATGGCAGTGCGGTGTGGGGTCCCGACGGCGCGGCAGGCAATGCCAGTTGGTACAACGCCAACACCGGCCGGTCGGGCACCACCCAGCAGAACAGCAACGCCTACGGACGCTGGGGCTCCAGCACCCTCTCGGGTCCGAACCAGACGGTGCACACGCAAAGCCAGAGTGACTCCCGCGGTTCCGCGGGGTCGTTCTCGTCGAGCACGGGGGCCAAGGGCGCCGGGGTCTCCGGGGCGAACGGCAACCGGGCCGGGGTGGTGCAGGGCTCCGGCGGCAACGTGTATGCCGGCGAGGATGGGAACGTGTACAAGAAGACGTCCGACGGCTGGGAAAAGTACGACGATGGCTCCTGGAACTCGGTGAAACCGCCGACCGATTCGGCCCGGACGTCGCAGACTCCGGGCGCCACCCAGCCCCCCCGTTCCGGGGACGGCGGCAACACCGGAGCCCGGGATGGATTCTCCGGCGACGGTCGTTCGTTTGCCGGAACTGCGGCGTCGGGCGGGGCGTCGGGTTTTGCCGATCGCTTCGGTGGGGGCGGGTTTCAGGGCTGGAACCAGTTGCAGCAGGATCATGCCGCCCGCACGGGTGGCTGGCAGCGGCAGTCGCAGTTCGGCGAGAACCGCGGCGGCTTTTCAGGAGGCGGCCGCAGTTGGGGGGGCGGCGGATTCGGCCGGGGCGGCTTCCGGCGGTAACCCGCCCGGACACTCGCACGGCGACACCCATGGGGCGCCCGGGGCACCGGCGGGGAACCCTCGGCCAGCGCGCTCCCGAGGCGGTCAGGCGGCCGGGGACGGTCCCCGAGGTTCATCCGGCCAGACGAATCGGAAGGTGGCCCCGGAGCCCTCCTGCGAGTCCACGGTGATGCGGCCGCCGCGGAGTTCGATGATGCGCTTGACCAGGGCCAGGCCGATGCCGGTTCCCGGCACGTCCGGATTCGGGTGAAGCCGCTGGAAGATCTGAAAGATGCGGGCGTGGTGCCGGGGATCAATCCCGCGTCCGCTGTCGCGCACGCTGAATTCCCACTCCTCCTCCAGCCGCCGCGCGCCGATGGTCACGGTGCCGCTGGGCTGTCCGAGGAACTTGACCGCATTGTCGAGCAGGTTCTGAAACACCTGCCGAAGCTGGGTCGGCAGCCCCCGCACGACCGGAAGGGAAGGCGGCACCTCGAACCGGATGCCATCCGGGCAGGCCAGGGACTGGAGGATGCCCTCCACGAGCGGGCCGATGGGCACCCCGGTTTCGGGCTCGGCCACGGCCCGGCCGATGCGCATGTAGGAAAGCACGCCGTCCACCAAGGAATGCATCTCCTGGACCCGGTGCCTGAGCTTGTGGAACAGGGCGACCCCCTCCGGTCCCAGCCGGTCTGCATAGTCCTGGGCCAGCCATTCCGAAAGCAGGCTCACCCCGCGCAGCGGCGCCTTCAGGTCGTGGGAGACCACGTAGGCAAATTCGGCGAGCTCGTGGTTGGCCGACTCCAGTTCGGAGGTCCGTGCGCGGACGCGCTCCTCCAGATCGTCGTGGGCGCGACGCAGTGCGAGCGCCGCCTCCCGGGATTCCGTGATGTCTTCGGTCGTTCCGATGCCGCCGCGCGCCACCCCGTCGGGTCCGGTGCTGAGGGACATCCGCAGGCGGCACCATCGCTCGACCGCGCTTCCGGCGTGGATCCGGAACTCGGCACTGAACTCATGGCTTTGCCGGAGTGCATTGCGCCACTGCGCCAGCACGGGCTCACGGTCTCCGGGATGAACAATCTGCCACCACACCCCCCGGGGCTGCTCCACATGGGTCAGGCCGGCAATCTGGCGCCACCGGATGCTGGTGTAGGTCAGCCGTCCGTCAGGATCGGTGCGGAAGACCCCCAGCGGGGTGTGGCTGGTGAGCAGGTGGAAAAGCTCCGCACTCTCATGGAGGGCCGTCTCGGTGCGCCATTCCCGCGACACATCGCGGAACTCGACCTTCAGGAACACCCGCTGAGGATCCCCCATCCGGGTGTTGGTGAGTCCCTCCAGGGGGACGTGGTCGCCGGCGCGGGAGCGAAAGATGATGCGGGTCTCGCTGGGGAACAGATCGGATTCAGGGCGCGTCAGCCAGGCCTGACAGACGGCGTGATCGGCACGATGGGTCACATCGAACAGGGAGAGGTCGGCGATCTCGTGGAGCTCGTATCCCAGGGCGGCGCGCCAGGCCGCATTGGCAAAGACCAGGGTTCCCCCGGGCTCCACGATCAGAATCAGCTCCCGTGCGTGTTCGAAGCGTCCCAGGAAATGCCGCTCGGTGCCCTCCAGGGAGACATCCCCTGCGGCGGCTCCGGTGTGCACCGGCGACCGGTCGTCTCCCGGCGGCTCGCACGGCGGGGTTTCCAGGGCGGGGTCCATGACAGGTCCGGTCATTGCATCGAGATCCAGGGGCGGGGCATTTGTGGGACCCGGGGCGAACCTAGGAGGTTCATTCCGGCAGGACAAGCTCACCCACGCCCCGCGCCGGCACCACCTCGAGGCTTCCCGGATCCTGACCGGATTCGGAATGGACGGATGGGTGTGACTTCGGTCTGCTTGGGCACACTGACACCCCGGAAATTCCCATGATGACGCTGACCGGACGCGGCTCCACGACCACCTGCGATGGGGTCACGCGGCGCGACTTTCTCCAGGTGGGCACGCTGGGTGCGCTGGGACTCTCGTGGTCCCGTTTCAATGCCCTGCGTGCGCAGGCCGCGGAGGCCGGAGCGTCGGTTCCCGACAACGGGCGCTCCGCCATCCTGATCTTCAATCTGGGCGCTCCCTCCCAGCTCGACCTGTTCGACATGAAGCCGGAGGCCCCGCGCGAGGTGCGCGGTCCGTTCCGTCCGATTGCCACGCGGGGCGATTATCAGATCTCCGAACTGCTGCCGGGTCATGCCCGCCTGGGGGACCAGTTCAGCCTGGTGCGCACCGTGTACCACACCGCGGCGGCGGTTCACGACACCGGCCACCAACTGCTTCAGACCGGACGCCTGTTCAGCGGCGGGATCAACACGCCGCATGCCGGATGCGCCCTGGAGTTCCTCCGGGGACGCCGGAGCGATCTGCCGGCGCACGTTATCCTGCCGGAGCCCATGGGCAATACCGGCGGCGGGCTGCCGCACGGCCAGGATGCCGGATTTCTCGGCAAGGCCTACGACCCGTTCTCCATCCACGCCGATCCGGCCCGCCCGGATTTCAAGGTGCCCGATTTGCTCCCGCCGCAGGAGATCGGCGAGGCGCGCCTGCGGCGGCGTCAGGAACTGCGGGAGATCGTCGAGGGCACCGTCCGCCAGTTCGAGGCCAGCGGCAGCGCCCAGCTCATGGACGCCAACTTCGCCGCCGCCTACCGGATGATGACCAGCGAGAAGGCCCGGGAGGCCTTTGACCTGTCCAAGGAGCCTGCGGCGGTCCGGGAACGGTACGGCATGACGCGCTTCGGACAGAGCTGCCTGCTCGCGCGTCGTCTGGTCGAGCGCGGCGTGCGCTTCGTCACCATCAACACCTTCATCACCGTCTTCGACGAGATCACCTGGGACATCCACGGATCGAAGCCCTTCACCAGCATCGCCGGCATGAAGGACATCGTCTGCCCGATGTACGACCGGGGCTACAGCGCGCTCCTCGAGGACCTGAAGCAGCGCGGGATGCTGGACGCGACGCTGGTGGCCAACCTGGCGGAGTTCGGCCGGACGCCGAAAATCAATCCCACCGGCGGACGCGATCACTGGCCGGCCTGCTGGACCTGCTACTTCGCCGGCGGCGGGATCCGCGGAGGCCGTGTGGTCGGGAAGTCTGATGAGATCGCCGCGTATCCCGCCGAGCGTCCGGTCACGCCGTCGGAGATCGTGGCCACCATTTATCACAGCCTGGGCCTTGATTTGGAGACCCACCTGCCGGGACCGCAGGGGCGTCCATTCCCGTTGGTGGACTTCGGCACACAGCCCATCCGGGAGCTGTTCTCGTAGTGGTTGTGGCACGGTTCCCCAATCCCATGCCCTCCGATTCCCCGAAGATCACCGACTGGATTACGGCGATCTGCGCGTTGGTGACGGCTCCAGCGGTTGCCGTGGCTGCGGCCGGGTTGGTCTGGGATTTCTGGAAGCATCGGCAGCAACAAACTCTCGATTTCATCCGGCTGATCTGCGACCAGCTTGATGCCGTCAATCCCCAGCAGTTCATGCTCGCAATCGGTTTCAACGGCGGTAGAAACAAGATCCTGGATCCACGGCAACTTGAGCTCTTGTGCCAAGGGCTTCCGTTCGCCGCAAACTCCCAGGAGCAACGATCGCTGATTGCTGATTTGCTTGGGGAGGCATCGTTCCGGCTTAACGATCCCGACATGGTTCGGCGGGAAGTCGTCGTGGGAGCCCGAAAGGAATTCCGAAGCTACTTGAATACTTTGGAGCAGGCTGCATTGGCCAGGAACAAGCGAATTCTCGATCGCCCTCTGCTTGAGGAGCAGATTGGCGACATCTGTGATGAAAATGGCGCCCTCCGATTCCAGGAATTGTTCGACGGATTCGGGGGGCGCATCGCATTTCCAAATTTGGCGGAGTTTATTGGCCACATTCAGTCGCGATTTCATCGGCGCTTTCCGGTCGAGGATTCCCCTTCCCAATCCGCATAGTCATGCCATATTTCTCGGGCCATGAGCATCAAGACCATCTAGCTTCCAAGGGTGTCCGCCTATTGTTTCCTCGGATCAGATTGACGAGGCAATTGGCGGCTTTGGGTCTTGCCTGTTTGGGTCCCTGCGCGGTTTCGACGCAGGCCGACGGATTGGTTTCGTTCCGCAACCACGTCCAATCGGTCCTGACCAAGACCGGATGCAACATGGGCGCCTGTCATGGAGCGGCGGCGGGGAAGAATGGATTCTACCTCAGTCTGCGGGGCTACAACGACGAAGCCGACTGGGCGGCGATCACCCGGGCCGCCGGCGGTCGCCGCATCAACCCGGCGGATCCGGGACGCAGCCTGCTGCTGCTCAAGGCCACCGGGACCGTTCCGCACAAGGGAGGCAAGCGCTTTGAGGTGGAGTCTCCGGAGTACGCGACACTGGCCGCCTGGATCGCCTCGGGCGCTCCGGCGCCCGCCGACGCCGATTCGCGCTTGAAGTGCCTTGCGGTGTTGCCGGCGCATTCACGGTCGCTGCCCGGGGACCGCATCGCGCTCCAGGTGCAGGCGACGTTCAGCGACGGCCGGGTGGAGGACGTCACCCGCTGGGCCAAGTACACCAGTGCCAATGAGTCGGTGGCCAACATCAGCGACAGCGGCGAGGTCCGGGTCATCGGGTTTGGCGAAGCGGGTGTCACGGCCTGGTATCTCAGCCAGATTGCCGTGGCCTTTGTGACATCACCGTACACCAACGCGGTGCCCCCGGACCTCTTTGCCCGCCTTCCGGCGCGCAACTTCATTGACCGGCAGGTCCACGCGAAGCTGGAGGAATTGAACCTGCCGCCATCGCCACAGGCCTCGGAT
>JAFLEG010000312.1 GCA_017302195.1 Verrucomicrobiota bacterium | reverse complement strand
CGGACGTCTACGCCGCCTGGCGCGACACCTTTGTGGCCAGGGCACTCGCGGCCATCGGCCCGAAACCCACCGCCGCGCAGAAGAAGAGATTGCCGCAGGTCCCGGCGGACCTTTTTACCGCACTCCACGCGGACACGGGGGAATTGCAAGCCGCGGGTTGGAATCTTCCGCCCGGTGCACAGTTCGTGAACTACGCCCGCCGCGAAGATGCCTTCGCCCCAGCCACCCGCCCGCTTTCACGGCGCAAGGGGCCGCTTCCCACGGTGGCACGGTTCGCCGTCGTCAGCACTGTCGCGCCACGCATCACGCAGGCTGTATCCATTGGAGACCGCGTGCATGATGCGCTGTGTAAATGGTCCGAGCAGGGCCGAGGGCGCGCCGCGGTCTTCACCGGCCTGGACGAAAACGGAACACCGCGCGCCGACCACCAGCACGCCCACATCTTCTGCGAGGCGAATGGCCCGCGTGATGCCGTCACGCACATCACGGTCTGTGCGCCGATGGGCTTCGATGAGGCCGCGTGCGTTGCGCTGCGGAAGCTCAGCAGAGTCTGGGGCCACGGCGGACACGACCTGCGCCTCGTCCTCCACGCCATTGGCCAGCCGGATGAGTTTCCTGACTGTGTACTGTTCGGCACCTCGACAAGATGGCGGTCGCTCACGCCCTTCGTATCAACACTTCATGCCAAGACGTTTCGTGATGGGCGCCCGAAGCTCGACACGAACGGCTGGCAGCAAGGCTCCGCCGCCCATGACCTGTTGCGCCACCTCGCCAAGCATTTTCAGGGGGCAGGCGCAACCATACGGCAACTTGACGAACGCGACCGTCCATTCTCCTTCGGACGCACCAGACTCCGATCCCTCCAGTTTCAGACTCGCCGCCAGGGGGGAGGGCTACGCGGCAATGGGTCCGGGAGCGCGTTTGAGATCCACTTTCCCAAACCTGTCGGCGGCCCCTTGGCCTTTGGCTATGGCTGCCACTTCGGCCTGGGCCTCTTCGTTCCCGCCTGAAACCGCACGCATCAGTGTCCCCCCGTGGTTCCCCATCCTAATCCCGACAACGAGTGGCTCGTCGCCTGGCGGGCCGGGGAACGGACACCCATTCTCCGTATCTCAGTTGCCGGGCGAGGGCAGATGTCTCACGCCTGTTTGTCGCGAGGCCAACGCCGCCGGACGCGATTGCCGGCTCTTTCCCTGTTTGGCGTCCTGTTCGGCTTCCTGCAAGAGCAGGTCCAGCGCGCCGGATCGGGAGTCCTCTTCGATCTGCGCGTCCCACCTGCGGTTCCGCTCGGCGTCGAACCAGCGTTCCAGACGCACGAACTCCTCGCGCGGTAACCGGGCGATGCCCTCCTCGATTTCGGCGACGGAACTCATGGACGGAATCCGCCTCGACGATGGTGGCGCCCGCAAGTGCAGGAAGTAATGCCGAGGGGCACTGTGGCTTTCCCCAAAGGCGATCGGTTCTCTTGAGCTTCAATGGTGACCTCCGCGTCTTCCGCCTGGATCGGACTGAACGGGCGGCGGCGGCGGAAGCGGCCGGTGCTCAGGCATCGCCGCCTTCGGGAACGCAGTCCCCAGGCTGAGGGGTCCGCGGATTCGCTTCCACCTGCCATCCTCGCGATTTAGCCTGCGGTGCCATGGGTGCGCATCACGAAGTTCCTTCCGACCGCCTGGAGCGCTTCAATGAGGTGGCGGCGTTGATCGAGTCGTTCGGGCGGCAGCACCTGGATGCGGAGCTGACCGGGTTCGCGATGGAACTCTGGGGACGGATCTGCCGGCGGAAGGCCCCGGACTGCCTGCGCGGCAAGGCGGCGGTGTGGGCGGCCTCCGTCATTCACGTCATCGCCCGCATGAACTTCCTCTTCGACCGCAAGCAGCCGGTGCATCTCACGTTCGACACGATCTGCGGGTTCTTCCAGACCAACAAGACCACGGTCGGCGGCAAGGCGACCGAGATTGAACGCACGCTCCGGCTCAGCCCGCATGCCGAGCCCGGACTTTGCCGCAGCCAGTTTCGGGAGTCCTTCACCATGCTCCAACTGTCCAACGGCATGGTCGTGTCCTGGAGCATGGCCAAGTCCATGGGCCTGCTGCCGCCGGATGCAGCCCTGGAGGGCTGAGGGTTCTACTGGCCCGGACGCTTTGCAGGCCAACCCCGGGCGGCGGGCGCGGCGCGGAAGAGGGCGTGATGACGGCGGATCCGCTTGGCGTTGTCCGGATGGGTCAGGAGCTGGCGGAAGATGGCGAGAAACTCGTCGGCCTGACGCCCCTGGAAGGCGCCCACCAAGTGTCACGAAGTCCCGGGCGAGACGCCCGGGAAGACACGCGGGACACGTGTGCTCCCCAAAGAATCCGTGCGTCTCCGTGCCATCGGTGTCTGCCGGAAGAGTTTCAAGTGTTCAGTGTCAAGTGTTCCGCAATTCGGATGAACCCAGCGACTCATTCCCCATTCCGTGAGAATGCTACCGTTCCCGGGATCGAAACCGTTCGAGGACCTCCCGCCATGGCCAGGCCTCGGCGCCATTCGGAAACTTCTGTCTTGTGGCACCGCCGTAGGCGACCAGACGGGTGTAGCGCTTGGTGCGCCCGATCATCTCCCCCAACGAGTCCAGGCCCCGGGTATCGGAGGCCACCACATTGCGGCCCGACTTGATCTCGATGCCGAACAGTTCGTCGTCCGTCTCCACCACCAGGTCCACCTCCGCTCCCCCCTCGGTGCGATAGGACGACAGCTTCCAGCCCTGGCGCGCAATCTGCCCCAGGTAGTGCACCTGGAGGATAAACCATTGCTCAAAGAGCGGCCCGATCTGATCCGGCGTCGGAGCCCGGCGGTGCAGTCCCAGGAGGGCATTGCGCACGCCGACGTCAAACAGTAGCAACCGGTCGCGCTGCCCCACCCGCCGGGAAGTCTTCAGGCGCGGCTGGAACGCCGTCAACCGGACCGCCAGGAGGGTGTCCTCAAGGATGTCCACAAACCGCCGGAACGTCTCCTTCGGGATCTCGGTGTCGCTGCTCAGCTTGGAGTAGTTGAGCCACTGGCCGCTCGCCAAGGCCACGACGTCCAGGAATCGAGCATACTGACCAATCTCCCGCACCATCGCCTCACCCCGGATCTCCTCGCGCAAGTAGGTGTCGGCATAGGTCCCCAGCAAGTCCCCGCCCCCCTCGGAGTCCAGATGGATGCCAGGCAACATGCCCACCTGGAGGGCCCGCCCCAGGTCGAAGGCGTCCCCGGCCTCGAACACCGTCAGCGGAGGCAGGTGGGCGACTACCAGCCGGCCCGGCAGCAGGTTGGCGCCCCCTACCTTGAGTTTTCGTGCGCTGGAACCCGATAGCAGGTAGCGGTGCCGCACACTCAGGTCGTCCATGAGCGCCTGCAGCGTGTTCAGCAACCGGGGAACACGCTGCACTTCGTCCACGAACACCAGGCTCGGACGCTGGAGGCTTTCGATTTCCCGACGCAGGAGACCGGGGTCCCTCGCATAGGCAAGGAACCGGGTCTCATCCGCGAGATTTACCGACCAGTCCGGATTCAACCCTTTCAGAAGTGTGGACTTTCCGACCTGTCTGGGCCCGATGAGCAGCACATTCTGTCGTGTGCTCCGAACAAATGCCTCCATGGACCTGGCCTGCATGTGGGTCATTTACGACGTAAACAACCTAAAGACAAGACGGACGCCCTGGGAAGTTTGCAGTTTTCAGTATCCAGTTTTCAGCAAGCGCGGAGGAGGTCAGAGCCTCGTCATCTCGTCTCCCACTCCGTGGGAATCCGTGCAATCCGTGGCTTCCTGGAGAGTTTCCGGTGTTCCGGAGCGGAAATCCTGCTTCCCGCATCCGCCGACAACGCGCTACACTTCCTCCAGCCCAAGCACCGGAATCCCATGACCTCCAACCGACCCACCGAACCGGCAACAGCAACCGATCCAGATCTGATCCGTGAGGTGTCTCCTGCATCCACTGCCCAGATCCCGGACGCCAGAACCCAGACCCCGCCTGCTTCCCCTGCCCCATCCCCCCATCCCGCCTTCCAGGCCGCCCTGGAGATCCTTCGTCGGGAATCCCCCGCTCCCTCCGGGACGCCACCCCCTGGACCCCAGATCTCTCCTTCGCTTCCCCAGATCCCAGACCCCAGATCCCAGCGCCTTCCCTCTCTTCCCCCGCCTCCGGACCCAATCCCGGCGCGCATGCTCAACGAGTTCGTGTACTGCCCGCGGCTCTTCTACTACGAGCATGTCGAGGGAGTGTTTGTGGAGAGTGCGGACACCATCCGCGGCGCCGTCATCCACCGGCGGGTGGATTCCGGCAAGGGCGACCTGCCTCCCGCAGCAGCGCCCGCCGCCGCCGGGGAGTCCGATCAGACCGCCACGGCCCCGGCCACCGCTGCGCCGGCGGAAGTCATCCACTCCCGCAGTGTGACCCTCGGATCCGAGCGCCTGGGGGTGATCGCCAAGCTGGACCTGGTCGAGGCGCACGGGGCCCCGGCCGCAACCCCGCAGGGCGATCTCTTCACCGCCCGCGAGGTGATCCCCGTGGACTACAAGGCGGGAGCGCCACGCGAAGGATCGGAGGCCAACCAACTGTGGCCGACCGACCAGATGCAGCTCGGCTTGCAGATCCTGCTCCTGCGCGACAATGGCTACGCCTGCCGGGAAGGCGTCATCTACTACCGGGCGACGAAGCAGCGCGTGCGGTTCGAGCTGACCGCCGAACGGGAAGCCTGGGTCCGCAGCCAGATCGCGGAGGCCCGCCGCATCATGATCGGCCCGATTCCGCCCCCGCTGGTGGCGTCGCCCAAGTGCCGGCGCTGTTCGCTGGCGCCCGTGTGCCTTCCCGATGAGACCCGACTGCTCGCATCTCCGTCGGAAGGGGCCGCCTTGCCGGCATCCGAAACCTCCCACACACCGGAACCGCCACGCCGCCTGATCGCCGCCCGCGATGATCAACGTGCCCTGTACCTCAACACCCCGGGCCTGCGGGTGGGACGCAAGGATGAGACGCTGACCGTGAAGCTGGAGGACTCGCTGATTGAGGAAGTCCGGCTGGCCGATGTGTCGCACGTGGCGCTCTTCGGCAACATCCAGCTCACCACCCAGGCCATCCAGGGGCTCTGCGACGCCGAGATCCCGGTGACCTACTTCTCGGGCGGGGGATGGTTTTATGGCCTCACCCACGGCCACGGCCTGAAGAACGTGTTCCTGCGCATCGAGCAGTTCCGCCTGGCCCGTGATCCCGCCTTCGCGCTTCGCGTCGCCCGCGCCCTGGTGAACGGCAAGATCCGCAACCATCGGACCCTGCTCATGCGCAATCACGTGGATGCGCCGTCAGGCACGGTAAACCGGCTCCGGGAAGCCGCGCAGGACGCCCTCGCCGCCATGTCGCTGGACCAGTTGCTCGGAATCGAGGGCGCAGCGGCGGCGGCCTATTTCGAACAGTTTGGAGGGATGCTCAAACAGGAAGACCCGTTGGACGATGAAATCCCCGGTGCCGAAGCGCCACGCGACCCAAAGGAGCCGCGCCAGCTCGCCTTCGAGTTCGCCGGGCGCCATCGCCGCCCGCCCACCGATCCGGTGAACGCCCTCCTGTCCCTCGCCTACAGCATGCTGTCCAAGGACTGCACCATTGCCGCCGCCGCCGTGGGATTCGATCCGTACATCGGATTCTTCCATCAGCCCCGCTTCGGACGCCCCGCGCTGGCCCTGGATCTCATGGAGGAATTTCGACCGCTCGTCGCCGAAAGTGCCGTGCTGACGGCAATCAACAACCGCATGGTCACCCCCGACGACTTCGTGCAGGCGGGGAAGGCCGTCAACCTCAGCCCGGCCGGCCGCAAGAAGTTCTTCCTCGCCTATGAGCAGCGGATGACCGGCCTGCTGACCCATCCGCTCTTCGACTACAAGGTCAGCTACCGTCGGGCCTTGGAACTGCAGGCGCGCATCCTGGCCAAGACCCTCACC
>JAFLEG010000311.1 GCA_017302195.1 Verrucomicrobiota bacterium | reverse complement strand
TCTTCGGCGACGCGGCACTCACCAACGGCATTTCCTTCGAGGCGCTGAACAACATCGCCGGCACCACCAAGCGCTTCATCGGCATCCTGAACGACAACGAGTGGTCCATCGCCAAGAATGTCGGCGCCATCTCGACCTATCTGGGCAAGCTGACCACCAACCCCCGGTACAACCGGCTCCGGGAGGAATTCGGCCACTGGCTCAAGAAGCTGCCGCAGGGCCAGACGGTGTCCATGCTGGGGCAGAAGGCCGAGGAGGCCCTGAAGGGGGTGGTGAATTCCCTCGCACTGGAGCATGCCGGCGCCAACGCCGGATCGGATGGCCGCGGCGGGCACGGATCCTCCATGCTCTTTGAGGAGTTTGGGCTCCGTTATCTCGGTCCCATTGACGGCCACGACCTGCCGCTCCTGATCAGCACTCTGGAGTTCGCCAAGACCTGCCAGGAGCCGGTGGTGATCCATGTGCTGACGCAGAAGGGGCGCGGTTTCGACGCCGCCCTGAAGTCGCCCGAGAAGTTCCACGGGCTGGGACCGTACGATGTGGTGACCGGCCAGACGCCCGGGCCCAAGCCGGGAGCGGCCCCGCTGTGGCAGGAGGTCTTCGGTCGCTCCATGGTCAAGATCTGCGGACAGAACAAGAATGTGGTGGGGATCACCGCCGCCATGCCCAGCGGGACCAGCCTCAAGCTCCTGGAGCAGGCGCTGCCCGGGCAGTATTACGATGTCGGCATCGCCGAGGAGCATGCGGTGATCTTCGCCGCCGGAATGGCCACGATGGGATTCCGTCCGGTGGTGGCCATCTACAGCACCTTCCTCCAGCGGGCCTACGACTGCATCCACCACGACGTCTGCCTGCAGGACCTGCCGGTCATCTTCTGCATGGACCGGTCGAGCCTCAGTGCCAACGACGGTCCGACGCATCACGGTCTCTTCGACATCGCCTACCTGCGGTGCCTGCCCCGGATCATCGGCATGGCGCCGTCCAATGAGGATGAGCTGCAGGACATGATGTTCACCGCGACCTTCCAGGCGCATCCGGTGGCGATCCGATATCCCCGGGGCAACGGCGAGGGCGTGCCCGTGAAGGAGCAGCCGGTGGTGCTGGAAATCGGCAAGGCGGAGACCGTCCGGCATTTCGTCAGCCTGCCCGGTGCCCCCAAGGTGGCCCTGTTTGGACTGGGTCCCATGCTGCGCCTGGCCCGCGAGGCCGCCGATCAGCTCGCGGCGCGCGGGGTGGATGTCGCGGTGATCAATCCGCGGTATTTCAAGCCGCTCGACACGGCGATGCACGAGTTCTTCGGCGGGGCGGCGGATGTCGTGGCCACCCTGGAGGATCATGTGGCCATGGGTGGCTACGGAAGCGCCGTGCTGGAATGCCTCTCCGAGGCCGGCATCGCCACCCCGGTGGTCCGGTTGGCCTGGCCCGATGAGTTTATCGAGCACGCCAGCAGCGTGGATCATCTGAGGTCCAAATACGGGCTCACCGTCGAGAGCCTGGTGGCACGGATCGAGGCCAAGCTCGCCGAGACCTCCGGGACGCGGCGCGCTCTGTCCACGGCGGCCTGAACGCGGCCGGTGTTGCGAAGTCCGTTCCCTTGAGAGCCAGCCGGGAGGGCCTCACACCGAGGGCGCAACGGACCGGGGATGAGTTCCTCTCCGTTGGATGTCTCGTGGTGGCATCGCCACCGGACACCAGGGAATGCACCGGACACGTCCCCGGGATCCCGATCAACCCGGTTTGTGCCAGGGTGTGCCGGATTCCCATCGTGCGGGCCTCTGGTGACGCGACCGCGGTGTGAACTGCGGGTGCACGCGGGCAGGCCGGAGGGGGGCGTACCCGTTTGGAGATTCACCACTCAACCCGGGTGACGGCGTTGTTCCGGTGAACTTTCCCCAAATGGGATTGATGCCCCGGCGTCGCGCCGATGGAGCTCACCATGCGGTGGCGGCGGTCCGTGATGGCATTCAGGGGCGCCGCCTGCAATCCGGGGGAAATCCGGGAAGGGTTCCCACATGGCGTTGCAATTGCTGGGGAGATGTCCAGCGGGGTTCGAAGACGAATGAGGTCCGGGTTCTGACAGCCACATTGAACAGAACGCGGGCGTCACGGCTCGAACCCGGCAAACGAAGGATTCTCTATGAAGGCAAATCCCCACATTGCGGCCCGCCGCTCCGCCTCCGATCGCCGATCCCGAACCCGGCGTCGGGCAGCGCTGCCCGGAGAGGCGTCTCCCCTCGCTCTGAGCGCACCCGCCCACCCGCGGTTTTCGCGGACCCGGCGTCCGGTGCCCGTCGTGGTACCCAAGGTGATCCGCGCCGAGGTTCCCCGCAGCCATGTCGAGCCTCCCACCGAGCGGCCACGTGCGGCCTGGGATGAGAATTCCTCGCTGCGTCTCTACCTGCGGCAGGCGGTGGAGACGCCGCTGCTGACCCCGGCCGAGGAGGTGGTGCTGGCCCGCCGGGTTCAGGCCGGGGATGCGGAGGCGCGTGAGCACATGATCAAGGCCAACCTGCGTCTGGTGGTGAAGATCGCGCGGGAGTACGAGGACTACGGGCTGCCACTCCTGGACCTCATCAATGAGGGTAACATCGGCCTGATGCGCGCGGTGGAGCGGTTCGATCCGACCAAGGGGGCCAAGCTGTCCACCTATGCGGCCTGGTGGATCAAGCAGTCCATCAAGCGGGCGCTTTCCAATCAGGTGAAGGCCATCCGGCTGCCCATCCACCTGGTGCAGCAGATCTCCCAGTTGCGCCGGGCCGAGGTGGCCTTTGAGGCGAAGCACGGGCGCCCCCCGCGGGATTCCGAGATCGCCGTGGTGTTGAATGTGTCTGAGGACGACATCCTGCACTGGCGGGAGAGCGCCACGGTGGGCACCACCTCGCTGGAGGCTCCGCTGGGCAACGATCCCGATGCCGGGCGCGTGGCGGACCTGATTCCGGACGAGAATACCCTCATGCCGTGGAGCGGCGTGAGCGAGGAGACCAATGCCGAGCTGATCCGGGAGCTGGTGGGCACGCTCAACGGACGGGAGCAGCGGATCCTCCGTCAGCGGTTCGCCCTGGACGGCGGCGATCCCAAGACGCTCGAGGAGATCGGAGTGGATTTCGGCCTCACCCGGGAGCGGATCCGTCAGTTGGAGGCCGCCGCGCTGCGCAAGCTGCGCGACCGCCTGGAATCCCGAGAGCGCCTGGCGTCCGCGGCGTGACCAGGGAAGGCGGCACCCACGCCATGCGGGTTTCGGCGGCGGCCACGAGGCCGCCGCTTTTTCTTTGTGTTCCCTGCGGTTCCGTGAGCCGCTGCCTCCCCGATGAAGCGACCGAAGCCGACGCTGCCCGCCACCCGCCCCCCCCTGGATCGCATGATGCGCATCCACACGATCCTTCAGGCCGGCCGATATCCCAATTGCACGACCCTGGGGCAATCCCTGGAGGTCAGCACCAAGACCGTTCAGCGGGACCTCGAATTCATGCGGGACCGCCTGCAGCTCCCGCTGCAGTTTGATCCGGTCCAAAACGGCTACCACTACACCGAGGATGTGGAGTCGTTTCCCACGCTGCAGATCACGGAGGGTGAGCTGTTCGCGCTGATGGTGGCCGAGAAGGCGCTGCAGCAATATCGGGGCACCCCCTTTGAGGCCCGTTTGGTGGGCGCGCTGAAGAAACTGGAGCAGGCCCTTCCCGACTCCGTCTCCCTGAACCTGTCACAATGGGAGCAGTCCATCACCTTCCGGACCACCTCCGAGCCCCTGGTCTCGGTGCCGCCCATCCTGGAGGCCCTGACCCGTGCCGCACAGCGCCGGGACCGGCTGCAGATCCGTTACCGGAAGCCCGGAGCCCGTGAGCCGGAGGTCCGTGTGGTGGACCCCTACCAGCTCGCGAATGTGGATGGGGACTGGTATCTCTTTGCCTTCGACCAACTGCGCCGGGCCATCCGGACCTTTGTTCCGGCCCGCATCCTGTCCGTGGAGCCCACCGGAGAATCCTTTGAGCGTCCGGCCCGGTTCGAACTGGAAAAACTCCTCCGCAACAGCTTTGGCGTGCATTCCCGGGAGGGCGACTTTGCCGTGACCCTGCGCTTCGAGGAGTCGGTGGCCGACTACATCCGGGAGAAGAAGTGGCACAACTCCCAGCGGTTGACGGAACTTCCCGGTGGCGGTGTGGAGCTGAAGCTGCAATTGGGCAGCCTGCAGGAGGTGCACCGCTGGGTGCTGGGCTGGGGGGGCGCAGCCACCGTGGTCGGGCCGCCGGAGTTGAAGGATTCCGTGGCGGCGGCAGCGGAGAAAATCCTGGGCCGGACGTGATGCCCGGCCCGAATTCCGGTCTGTTCCCCAACCCTCCGGATTCTTTGCTGCAACATTTGCCGGCTTGGGGTGTCCTGTTCTGAACGTCATGGCTAACGGCAAGAAGAAGTCCTCCGCCTGGAAGTACC
This sequence comes from Verrucomicrobiota bacterium, assembly GCA_017302195.1. Taxonomy (GTDB): domain Bacteria; phylum Verrucomicrobiota; class Verrucomicrobiia; order Limisphaerales; family UBA9464; genus UBA9464. Next base: position 1,453 of record JAFLEG010000311.1, on the reverse strand, counting down.
TCCTCGTCAGCCTGCTGTTGCTGGGAGTTGCCGGCGGCGGGGCCTGGTATTGGATGAAGCGGCGTCAGCCTGCCCTGACGGTCCAGACCGAGAAGGTCCGGCGGCGTGATCTCGTCGAGATCGTGACCGCCACCGGCAAGATCCAGCCGGTGCTCCAGGTGAAGATCAGCCCGGAGGTGGCCGGCGAGATCATCGAGCTTCCGGTCAAGGAGGGGCAGGCGGTGAAAAAGGGGGATCTGCTGGTCAAAATCCGGCCGGAGTTCTACGAGGCGGCACGGCGGTCGGCGGAGGCAACCTTCAAATCCTCGGAATCGGAGCTCAAAACCACGCAGGCGGAGCTGGCCCAGGCGGAGATCGAGCTGCGCCGGGCACAGGAGCTGTTTGAGCGGAAGATCGTGGGGGCCTCGGAATTTGACACCGCACGCACGGCCCGCGATGTGCGTGCGGCGCAGTCCACTGCCGCCGGTCACCGCATCGAGAACGCCCGGGCCGCCCTGCGGCGCGCCGAGGAGGACCTGATGAAGTGCACCATCTACAGTCCCATCGAGGGCACGGTGGCCAAGCTCAACTCCGAGGTCGGCGAGCGGGTGGTGGGGACGGGCATGATGGCCGGCACGGAGATCATGACCGTGGCGGACCTGAATGAAATGGAGGCCCGGGTCGAGGTCGGCGAGGTGGACGTGCCGCTGGTCCGCATCGCCCAGCGCGCACGGATGGAGGTGGATTCCTTTCAGGACCGGAAATTCGCCGGGCAGGTCACACAGATTGCCAATTCGGCGAAGACCCAGACGGGCGCCACCCAGGAGGCGACCAAGTTCGAAATCCGGATCCGGATTCAGGACAAGGAACGCTTCCTGCCGGGCATGTCGGTGACGGCGGATATCGAGACCCGCTATCGCACCAACGTGCTGACGGTGCCCATCCAGTCCGTGACCACCCGGGCGCCGGGCGGCACCAATGCCCCCATGGACCGCCTGGCCACGGCGGATCGGGAAGAACGGCGCGAACAACTGGAGCTGGGGGCGGGCGAGCGGCGAAAGACGTCCGACAAGCCTCCGGAAGTGGTGTTCACGGTGATGGACGGCAAGGCCAAGGCCCTGCCCGTCCGGCGCGGCATCAGCGACGATCAGCACTACGAGATCGTGGAAGGGGTCACCGAGGGGTTGGAGGTGGTTTCCGGGAGCTTCCGGGCGATTGCACGGGAGTTGGAGACAGACAAGGCGGTGCGGGTGGACAATTCCCGGAAGGACGCGACGTCCAAAGCGAAGCCGCCCGGGCCGAGCTAGTCCCGGACCCTGCCGCCCTGCTTGCCGCCATGGCACTGATTCACATCCAGGATCTGACCCGCCGCTACGTAATGGGCACGGAGGTGGTCCACGCCCTGCGCGGGGTCTCTCTCACCATCGAGAAGGGGGAATACATCGCCATCATGGGGCCGTCCGGTAGATCGGAA
>JAFLEG010000310.1 GCA_017302195.1 Verrucomicrobiota bacterium | reverse complement strand
GCATCGGATTCTACCCGACCTATGGCAACACGCTGATGGGCCTGGCGGCGAGCGTGCCGCTGCAGCCCGAGGACCAGTTCAGCGTCACCTACTATGCCCCCCAGCCGCGGGCCGTGCTGCGGGTGGTGAAGCCCGAGGCCACCCACGAGACGGTGGAGTATGGCCAGTTCGGCCGGGTCGAGCTCACCACGCTGACCCAGGAGTTCTTCATGCCCCGGTTTCTGGAACGGGATGAGGCGATCCGAAGGGCGCCGCGTCCGCCCTATGCCTGGGACGGTGTGGGCGATGTCCGACCCTTCGGGGCGATGGAGAAGAACATCGTCGAGGGCGTGTACTGATCCGCGATCACCGCCGGGGGATGAGCAGCACGGCGTTGACCGGTGCCGGACACACCTGCTGGCAGACCGTGCACCCGGTGCAGGTCTCCTGAACGACGATGGGCAGGCCGGCATCCAGGACCAGGGCGCCCGGGACAGGGCATTGAGTGAGGCAGTCCCGGCAGCCCTGGGCGATGGCCACGCAGTGGCGTCCCTGGATGATGGCCACGCGGGAGGAATCCGGTCGGGGAGTGGGTGCCGGCTTGGGCCGCAGCGGCCTTGCGAACACCCGGAACAGGTCGCGTCGGGAAACCCCGCTCATGGCATGGGGCGTGTCGCCGACTCCCTCTCCCCGAGGCGGCGCAGCACCTCCGCGAGCAGGTGATGATGACAGTCCTCCACCGAGGCGCTGGCGGTGTTCACCACCACGTCGTGTTCCCCAGGGCGGGGCGGGTCAAAGGGGTAGTCCAGCAGCAGGTTGAGTTTCCCGGCACGCGCCTTCTGGTACAGGCCCTTGGGATCCCGACGCAGGCATTCCTCCAGCGGGGCCTCCACGTGGACCCAGACCATGCGGTCTCCGAGCACCTGCCGGACCCGATCGCGCTGCTCATGCTCCGGCGCCATGGTGGCCACCACGGCCGTGATGCCCTGTTCACTCACCAGGCGGGCCACTTCGGCCACCCGCCGGTGGTTTTCCGTGCGGGAACCCGGCGTGAAGCCCAGGTCGGAGCTCAATCCCGAGCGCGCCAGATCCCCGTCAATGAAGACCACCGGACGATTCCGCTCCCGCAGGTCGCGGCACAGCAGGTTGGCGAGCGTCGTCTTGCCCGCGCCGGAACGTCCATACAGCCAGAATACGATGGCCACCTGCAGACCCTTCCAAACAGGCCCGCAGGTGACAACGCGGAATGCGGACGGACATGCCCGGCGCGGCGCGGTCTCGATGCGGGACAGATCCCATGCCATGCCCGGGAAGAGCGTCAGGCATCCTGCCTTCATGCCGCGTTGGTCCCTCCAAGCCAGCAAGGGCAGGGGTGCCGGCGTACCCGGGACTGCGGACGATACGGTGGCGGCTCCACCGGATCACGGCATCCTCGCAGCCCCACTTCGGGAGCACCGTGGGCGCTCCCTGGGATGTGCATCGGCGGTGGACCGCCCGCAAAACGCTTGCCGATCTCCGGGTGCCCGGTAGCTTCCGGCGCGCTTCAGGGATGGGTTGGTAGCTCAGCGGTAGAGCAGCGGCCTTTTAAGCCGTTGGTCCAGGGTTCAAATCCCTGCCAACCCACCAGCAGTTTTCTGCGACGACCCCATCGTCTAGAGGCCTAGGACACCGCCCTTTCACGGCAGTAACCGGGGTTCGAATCCCCGTGGGGTCGCCAATCCGTCAACGCTTTGGGCTTTGGAGCTGCCGGAGCAGCGCAATTCTGCAGAGGTGGCGCAGTTCAGCAGGCCAAACGCGGCGGCGTACGGAGCGAGGGGCTCTGAGGCCAGCACCGTCAGCCCGGAAAATGCGGGGAGTACCTGTCCGATCCAGACCGTTTTCGTGGACGCCGTCTTGACCGGTGCGGGTGGGCTGTATTCAAGTGCATTCAGAAAGGTGCCGACGTTTGCATGGCCGCATCCCCCGGTACCCGATTCAGAAGGACTTCAGCGCTCCTTGGTTTCCTGGGGGCGCTGGTGCTCGCAGCCTGGTGGTTTCTTCCCGGACGGCGTGCGGAGGTGCGCTTGGCTCCCACAGCCGACGAGGCGGTCCCCGGATCGGTGATGGCGTCCGGGCCAACATACCTTCAAGCCGATCCCCGGTGGGCTGCGGAGACGGTGGGGGGCAGCGGCGAACCGCTGCGCCGGGTGGGTTGCACGCTGTGCTGCCTGAGCATGGCACTGGCCCATCATGGGATGACCAATGATCCTGCCGCGTTGAACCGGATGTTGAAGGATCACGATGGATACACCTACCGGGGCTGGGTCAAATGGGGTGCCGTGAACCGCATTACGGATGGGCGGATTGAGGTGTGGCTTCCACAGCATCCATCGCATCAGGTCATCAACGCTGCGCTCGCGGAGGGTAACCCGGTTCTGGTGAAGGTCATTTTGCGCTCAGGGTTCCAGCACTGGGTGATGCTGGTGGGACGGGATCAGAGGGAGTACCTCATGAAGGATCCCCTGGGGGATGGGAAGAGCCTCCAGATGCTTTCCTCCCTCGGCAGCGACATCCTGGCGGTCCGGGTGGTGCGGCGGCGATGACGTCCGGGGGAGTGCTGGTGTCCGGGCCGCAGGTGGCTGCGGCGTACCCGGCTGATGTGAGTTGGACTGATGCCGAGGTGAACGGATGGCGGTGGGCCCGAGATCGTCACCGGCAGGCTTGATTCGATGGCTGGCACCACCCAACATGCGTCAACATTGGCCGGGAGGTTGTTTCCATGGTTCCCAGCAACATCGGAAAAGCCATCGCAGGGCTGTGGGTGGTCGAGTACTTCCCGGAGTCCCGGGAAGCTTCAGTCGTCTCGTTGGAGGAGCACCTGAACCGCGAACTGACCCTTCCCGTGGATGACGGTCATCAGAACCTGCCCTGCATGCTGGCCGGAATCTTCCGGAGCGAGTCGGAGGCGCGCGAGCGGGTCGCAGCCATCGCACGGGATGAGTCGGAGATGGATAGTCGGACCAGTTTTCAATCCCTGAAACCCCGGCCTCCCGGTGCCACCCCCTTTACGTCCTGAATCCGAACCCGCGGAGGTGGGGCACCACGCGGGGGACCCCTGGGAATCGGGCGGGTCGCTGCCGGGTGCTTGCGGCCCGCGAAGGACTGCGGGGGCCGTTCACCGCGCCTCATCGTTCCGGAAGGGGGCGAATCCGCGTTGCTGGACGGATCGTGTCTTTCCGGTCACGGTGCCCCTCATGAAGCCTTTGCCGTTGTTCTTGTGGCTGTGCGTTTCGGGTTGGGTGTCGGCCGCGCCGGTGGCGTTGTTCGATGGCAGGACATTCGCCGGATGGGATGGCGACACCAACCGTACCTGGCGGATCGTGGAGGGTGCCCTGGTGGGGGGCAGCCTGGAGACGACGGTTCCCCAGAACGAGTTCGTCGCCACCCGGGCCTCCTTCACCAACTTTGTCCTTCGGTTGAAGTTCAAGATCGAGGGCGCCGAGGGATTTGTGAACGGCGGGGTGCAGGTGCGCAGCCAGCGGATCCCCAATCACAACGAGATGATCGGGTACCAGGCGGACATCGGGAACGAATGGTACGGATGCCTCTATGATGAATCGCGCCGGAACAAGGTGCTGGCCCGTCCGGATCCCGCCGCGGTGACCCGCGCGGTGAAGCCGGGCGACTGGAATGACTACGAGATCCGCTGCGAGGGCCCGCGCGTCCGGTTGGCCATCAACGGGGTGCCGATGGTGGATTACACCGAGACCGACGTCTCCCTGGCGCAGTGGGGCCGCATTGGCCTGCAGGTGCACGGAGGCGGCAAGACCCGCATCTCGTACCGCGATCTGACCGTCGAGACGCTGCCGTAGCGGGATTGACGCCGCGGCGTCCGTCCGGAGGGTTCGCGGGTGCGTTCGACCTCCAGCGACTCGCCCGCCGAGGCGCGTTCCGGTGCCGTGGCGGCGGCAGTGTGCTATTTCCTCTGGGGGCTGGTGCCCCTGTACTGGAAACCGCTTGCCGCGGTGGATCCGGTGGAACTGATTGCCCACCGGCATGTCTGGTCCCTGGTCCTGCTGCTCCTGTTGCTGCTGGGCATTGAAGGGGGCTATCGCGAGTTGGGCGGCGCCCTGGGCTCGCCGCGCACCGTCGCCCGGTTGCTGCTCAGCGCCGTCCTGCTGACCGCCAACTGGCTGGTCTATGTCTGGGGAGTCAGCACCGGACACATTGTCGAGACCAGCCTTGGCTACTTCCTGGTGCCGCTGGTGAACGTGGCTGCTGGCCGGTTTGTGCTGCATGAGCACCTGCGCCGCGTCCAGTGGGCAGCCATCGGGATCGCCGCCACCGGCGTGGGGCTCATGGTCCTGCAGACCGGGCGTCCGCCCTGGATCGCCCTGCTCATCGCGGGCACCTGGGGTGCCTACAGCCTGCTGCGCAAGCAATCCCGTGCCGGAGCCATCTCGGGCCTGGCGGTGGAGACGCTGCTGCTGGCGCCGCTGGCGGTGGGCTACCTGTGGTGGCGTCACCGGACCGGACTGGGTGCGCTGGGGCGGGTGGACGCCGTCACCCAGGTGCTGATCCTCAGCGCGGGTGTCGTCACAGCGGTGCCGCTGATGCTGTTCGCCTACGCGGCGCGGCGCATCCGTCTCACCACCCTCGGACTGCTCCAGTACCTGGCGCCTACCGTCCAGCTTGCCATTGGCGTCGGTGTGTATCATGAGCCCTTTCCGCGATCCCGCATGGTGTGCTTCGCCTTCATCTGGGGGGCGCTGGCGCTGTACACCGCGGATAATCTGCTGGCCCAGAGGACCGGGGCAGGGGATGGGGGGGCGTCCTCCCGGCGGGGACCTGGCCACCGGCGGGAGGATACCGTGGAATGAGGGATCCTGGAACCTACGCCACCGTCAGCGGGCCGTCGAAGTGGGTCAGGCTCAGAACCTCCGTACGGGCCACATGGGGGCCGTGACGGATGCCGCGGGGCACATGGAAGTAGGTGCCCGGACCGTGGACCGTTCCGTCCTCGTCCCACTCACCGGAAATCACAAAGACCGACTCGGACGCCTGCGGATGGGTGTGGGCCGGAACGGTGGTTCCGGCGTGGAACTTGCGGAGCACGGTGACGCCACCGGTGGCGTCGTCGCGACCTGCCACGGACGCGCGGCCCACGCCGCGAAAGTACCCAACGACGGAAAGAGCGCGATTCTCGCCCTGGCGGAGTTCCTTCTCGCGGCGTCGAAGATTCCGGAGAACCTGCCCGGTGTGCTGGTCAATGTCGGCAACATCCGCGGCGGCACGGCGGCGACCAAGTTCCGCTTCAGCGACAAGCAGCGCATGGGCGTGGCCCAGGGCGACCATGGCCGCCGCCGCTGGCGCCACGCCTGGGCCAACGCCGGCACCGGGGTGGCCTGCGCGCTGGGCTCCATGCTCTGCGAGCAGCGGGGCCTGCCCCTGCACGCGGAGGCGCTGCGCTGGGCCTTCGTGGGCACTTTCGCCGCGGCCCTCTCCGACACGCTCTCCTCCGAGTTCGGCCAGCTGGCCGGCAAGCGCCCCCTGCTGATCACCACCGGCGAAGAGGTGCCCGTGGGCACCGACGGCGGCATCACCCTGGCCGGGACCCTCATGGGCATCCTGGGTGCGGCGCTCTTGAGCCTGCTGGGCCGCAGCATCGGCCTCACCCCGGTGCGCGCCACCCTGCCGCTGCTGCTGGCGGGCTTGGCCGGCAACCTGCTGGATTCCTGGCTGGGGGCCACCCTGGAGCGGCGCGGGGTGCTCAACAACGAGGGCGTGAACTTCATCAACACGCTCGGCGGCGCGGCCCTGGGCTACGCCGGCTTCTGGCTGATGAGCCTGATCCCCGTGGGCCTGCGCGACCTGGGCCTGCAGCACCTGCTGGACTTCTTCATCTGATGCGCCTCCTCGCCCTCCTCCTCGCCCTGGCCCCTCTGCGCGCCCGCGCGGACGAGGCCGTCGCCGCCGCCGTCGACGGCGCGCAGTCCGTGGGCGCC
>JAFLEG010000031.1 GCA_017302195.1 Verrucomicrobiota bacterium | reverse complement strand
GCTGGACCCCGTGTGGCCCCACTTCATCGGTGCTCATCCGGTTCCGTCCGCGATTTCCATGCTTCCAAATCTCCCCCGTCATGAAGCCCGAGCCCGAAGACGAGCTGATCCCCACCCGCCGGAGTCTGCTCACCCGGCTCAAGGACTGGGATGACCGCGACGGATGGAAGGAGTTCTTCGACACCTACTGGCGGCTGATCTACGGCGTGGCGCTCAAGGCGGGCCTCACCGAGACCGAGGCTGAGGAGGTGGTGCAGGAGACCATCGTGGCGGTGGCCAAGCAGATGCCGACGTTCCGCTACGATGCCGCCGGATCCTTCAAGGCGTGGCTGCTTCAGATCACCCGGCGGCGCATCGTGGACCAGTTCCGCAAACGCCCGCCCTGGGGTGGTTCGGGCGCCCCGGCATCCGGAGACGCCTCATCGCGAACGGGCGCCGTCGAGCGCCTCCTGGCCGAGGAGGTGGATCTCCAGCCGGCCTGGGACGAGGAATGGCAGCGCAACCTCATGGACGCCGCCCTGCGGCGCGTCAAAGCCCGGGTGACGCCCCGCCAGTACCAGATGTTTGATTTGTACGTGCTCAAGGAATGGCCGGTGCGGGAGGTGATCCGCACGCTTCACGTCAATGCCGCGCAGGTCTATCTGGCCAAGCACCGGGTCTCGGCCCTCGTCCGTGAGGAACTGCGGCGACTGGAGCGGCAGAGCGAGGTGGCGACGGCGTCCGCGGGACGGCGCCCATGAGGGTTTCGTTCCAGGCGTGGGGCATCCGGTTCTCGCTGGAGATATTCCGGCTTGGCGCGGCGCCCATCTTCCGTCGTTATCGCTTCCATCCCCGGGAGGCGGCCCTGCGTCGCCGGTTGCTCAGTGACGTACACCAGCGCCTCCTGGAAAGGTCCTCCCATGGCTGACTTCCCGTCCGATTCGCCGGGGCCCGTGGTCATCCCCGACCACGAGCTGCTGCGCCCGGTCGGACGCGGCAGTTACGGCGAGGTGTGGCTGGCCCGCAGCGTCCTGGGCGAACTCCGGGCGGTGAAGATCGTGCGCCGCTCCAGCACCCTGGAAGACCGGGCATCGGAGCGCGAGTTCGAGGGCCTCAGGAAATTCGAGCCGGTTTCGAGATCGCACCCCGGACTCGTCCACATCCTCCATGCCGGCCGGTTCGAGGGCGGTTTCTACTATGTCATGGAGCTGGCGGACGCCGCGACAGCGGCGAGTTTCAAGTGTTCAGTTTCAAGTGTTCAGCAGGGGATCGGTGACGCCGTGCCCGCCTCAGAACTGAAAACTGAACACTGGAAACTTGAAACTTACGTTCCCCGCACCCTGCGCAGCGACTTGCGGCTGCGCGGACGCCTTCCGGTCGCTGAGTGCGTGGAACTGGCCCTCCAGCTCACCGATGCGCTGGCACACCTGCACGCTGGCGGCCTGGTGCACCGTGATCTCAAGCCCTCGAACATCATCTTCGTGCAGGGCCGGCCCAAGCTGGCGGACATCGGCCTCGTCGCCTCGGCCGACGCCTCGATGTCCTGCGTGGGCACGGAGGGGTATCTGCCGCCGGAAGGGCCGGGCAAGCCGACGGCCGACCTCTACGCGCTGGGGAAGGTGCTGTATGAGCTGGCCACCGGACGCGACCGGACCGACTTCCCGGAGCTGCCCACGCTGCTGCGGGAGGATCCCGAACGGGCGGCGCTGGAAGAGTTGAACGAAGTCCTCCTCAAGGCCTGCGATCCCGACCTCCATCGCCGGTACCAGACCGCCCGGCAGATGCGCGCGGACCTGCTGCTGATGCAGGGCGGGCATTCGCTGCGGGCGGCGCGAACGCTGCGCCGGCGCCTGGTCTTCGCTCGCCGGGCGGGAGCGGTGGTCGCGGTCGCGGCCCTGCTGGCGGTCGCGGGGTATTTTTACCAGGAGTCCCAGACCCGCGAGGCCCGCCGCCTGACACAGTCCGAGGCGGAACAGCGCGCCCGGGCCGAGGGCCTGGTGGGCACGCTGCAGTTGAAGCAGGCGGAGCGGTTTTTTGAGAAGGACGAGGGCGGTCAGGGCGTGGCCTATCTCGCCCGGATGCTGCGGCAGAATCCCGGCAACCACCTTGCCGCCGCCCGCCTGATGTCAGCGCTCAACCACCGCAGCTTCGCGTTGCCCCTCCGGGTGTTTGAGTTTCCGGAGGAGACCGAGGACCTGGAGTTCAGTCCGGATGGCGCCCGGTTTCTCACCTGGAGTCGCGGAACCAACCCGGTGGCCCGGCTCTGGGATGTCGCCTCCGCCCAAGGTGTCGGACGGTCCATGCCCCACGTCCTGCCCGGAGTCCGACCCCGGTTTAGCCCGGACGGACGCTGCCTGGCCACGGTCTCCACGAACCGCACCGTTCAACTCTTCGACGCCGCCAACGGAGAACCGACTGGCATCGCGCTGCCGTATGGTGAGCACCTGGCCAATTTCTGTTTTAGCGCCGACGGCCAACGGTTGCTCACCACGGGTGGGAGCGAGGTCCAGGAGTGGAGCATTCCCCAGGGTGAACGAACGATCCCGACCATTGATACGGGGAACGCCGAGATCATTTTCTCGGTGTTCAGCCCTGACCGCAGGAAGATTTTGACCGGCGCCTATGGTCCCCTGCTGGGTGTTTGGGACGCTGCGACGGGCGCACACTTGATGGAACTGGAGGTAGGCGGCTCAAAGCGCGGGGGACTGAAGGGGCTCCAGTTCAGTCAGGATGGCGCCCGGATCGCGGCGGCGTCCGACCTCGGGCTTCACGTATGGGACGCAGAGTCGGGACGGCTGCTTCATCGGCTGAGGCATGACACCGTGGTGTGGGAGATGGACTTCAGTCCCGATGGACTTCGGCTCGTCACCGGAGATGGCCAGCGGTGGGTGCGGATCTGGGATGTGCAGACGGGACAGCTCCTGATCCATCCCATCCGCCACAGTCAGGATCTCTGGGCGGCCCGATTCGACCCCACTGGCGAACGCCTGCTCACCCGCGAACATAGCCGGGCTCGGCTGTGGGACTCCCGCACCGGCAAGCCGCTCACGGAGTGGATGGGCGGCGCCTGGAAGGCGCGGTTCAGTCCGGACGGCCGGCATTTGCTGACCAGCGATGGCCGGCTGGGGATCCTTCGGGATACGCGTCCAGGCGCGGCGCTCAACCTGGTTCTGCACCACCGCAACCGGGTCACCAAGGCCTCCTTCAGCACTGGCGGCGACCGCTTGGTGGTCGTCGCCGGAGGGAGATTCAATGAGCGGCCGAACCTGGGTCACCGGGAGGACCTGGTCGCCCTCTGGGATGCACGAACCGGAGATCTGGCCGCGCCGGGAATCTTCGTTCCAAACACGGGATCCGGGGAGTTGAGCCCGGACGGGGCGACCATCTTGACCGGCTCGGGGGATGGCCGGGCGCAACTGTGGGACTCCCAGAGCGCACAGGCTGTCGGCCCGCCGATGCGACACGATGACGGTGTGGCGTCGGCTCGGTTCAGCAAGGGTGGAGCCAGGATCGCGACGGCGGCGGGCAACTCGGTTCGAATCTGGGATGCGCGGACCCAGCGCCCCGTCACCGACCTGCTGACCGCCTCGAATGCCGTGGGAGAGGTGGAGTTCAGTGCAGACGACCGGTGGGTCCTGCTGCACCAGCCGTGGGAACGCACGGTCCAGATTTGGGATCAGGTCCGGCAGGATTGGCTCCAGCTTGCCGACACGGAAGGCACGGAAGTCGCGGATGCCCACTTCAGCCCGGATGGCAGCCGAATGGTCGGCTCCCGTGGGGACCAACCGGCCGCGTCCATCTGGGAGTTGGCGACCGGTGCCCTGGTTGCGACGATGCGCCATCAGGATCCGGTGCGGAGCGCGCGCTACAGTCCGGATGGACGGCGCTTGGTCACCACTGCCAACGACCGGACCGCCCGGGTCTGGGACGCCCACACCTTTCAGCCCGTCGGGGAACCGATGCTTCACGATGGTCTGCTCACCGACGCCCGATTCAGTGCGGATGGCCGTCGGGTGATCACTGTCGCCACGGTGGACCATGCCGCCCGGGTCTGGGATGCAGACACCGGACAGCCGTTGTCGGAGCTGCTGCGGCACGCCGACTGGACGACGGTGGGTGAATTCAGTCCGGATGGGCTTCGGGTGCTGACGGCCTCCTTCGACGGCACGGCTCGCATTCACGATCTGCCGCCCGGGGAGGCGCCGGTTCCCGGGTGGCTGTTGGATCTGGCGGAGGCGGTGGCCGGCCTCCGGTTGGTGGATCACGAGCGCCCCGAACCGGTGTCCGCCCGGGAATTCCTTGCCCTGCGGGAACGCGTTTCGAAGTCCGAAGCGATCGATCGCCATACGATCTGGGCGAAATGGTTCCTGGAAGACCGCCTCGACCGGGGCGTCTCCCACGCTTCATCGGTCCGAGGGACCACACATCTGGACCGCCTGCGGGAGTGGAATTCGGTGGCGACCCTGCGGGAAGCCCTTCTCCTCGCTCCGGAGGATGCCGAGGCGAACGCCCGTCTGGCGCGGGCGATCCTGGCGACGGACTCTTCCGAATACCCCCAGCCGGAGCGGACGGCGGCATTTCTCGCAGAGCGGGCCGCGTCGCTGGCCCCGGACGCCTGGCAGACCTGGTGGGCCAAGGCCGAGGTGCTGGCCCACACGAACCGCTTAAGCGAGGCCTTGGCCGCGCTGGAGCGCGGCCTCCGGCAGGCGCCCGACATTGCCGATCTGTGGCGGCGAAAGGCGGGGTGGTTGGAACAGTCCGGCGAGTTGGAAGCAGCGTTGCTGGCCTACACCCAGGCCATCGCGCTGCTGGCGCCGACGGGTGGAGGCTCTGCGGGGTCGGAGCCTTGGGGTGCACTGGGGCCAAGAAGACACCAACAGTCTGGCCAGGAGAATAGCCTCCACCCGGCGGGCGCGGCAACTTACCGCAGTCCGAGTTCGGAGCACGATGCCCTCAGGGAAACCCGGCTGAAGCGGACCCAACTGTTGGAACGACTGGGACGTCACGACGACGCTGTTGCCGCGCGATTGGAGGCGCTGGGAATTCCCGCCCGGGATCCCGCGACGCCCGCTTCACTGCTGGACCTTTCGCCGTACTACAATCGTTCATTTGTTGAGCAGGCAATTCCTTGGGAAGCATTCTCCACCGATGAAAACTTTGCCACGCTGCCGCAGGGTGTTCATGTCCTCGCCGGGGTTCGTTTCGACCTCCGAGGCGTGATCCTCACCGGCACGGCAAACGTGCCCGAGGTCAGCCGCCATCTTGCCGGGCCCGTCCAGGGCATTCGCGTCCATCAGCACTGTCGGCAGCTTCATTTTCTGCACGTCCTCCGTTACCGGCACCTGGTTGGAGCGGCCAGCGGCCGCTACATCGTTCACTACGAGGATGGCAGCCGGGCCGAGATTCCCATCCTCCAAAACGAAACCATCGGATTCTGGCCCAAGGACGACGGCTTCGTTCCCCGGGATCTGGCGCGAGCCTGGACGGGAAGCGCCGAACGCACTCCGGCCACGGGAACATCGGGGTATCTTTACCGGTATGGCTGGAAGAATCCAAAACCCGGCCTGCGGATCGAGACCGTGGATCTCGAACCGTCGCCATCCGCCTCTCCCGTCGGCTACCAGGCCATGTTATTGGTGGCCATCTCCGCGCAGAACGAACCGGAGATCGCCATCACCAGCCATCCGAAGTCCCAGCGGGTCACGCCGGGAGAACCAGCCACGTTCCGCGTCGAAGCTCAAAGCGAAGCGCCCCTGGCCTACCAATGGCAGTTCGAGGAACGGGACATTCCCGGCGCGACCAACGCGACGCTGACCATCGGACAAGCCGCCCTCGACCATGTCGGCGGCTACTCCGTGGAGGTGCGCGATGGCGCCGTCGGCCCGGTGCTTTCCCTGACCAGCGAGCCGGCGGCCCTCATGGTTCGCGCAGGAGACGTGGCCTTCGGCGGGTTGCGTCGCGAAGTGTTCCTGAATCTGCCCGGAGGCAAGCTGACCGAGCTGACCAATTTCGTCCGTTTTCCGGACCAGCCGGACATCACCGACTTCGTTTCCCAGTTCGAGGTTCCCACGGATTTCACCAACTATTACGGGGTCCGTCTGACGGGATTCATCGTCCCACCCACGACGGGAAAATACCGTTTCTACCTGTGCTCCGACGATGAGGGGACCCTGTCCTTGAGCCCTGACGACACGTCGGAGAACCGGCGTCTCATCGCCCATGAGCCTGTCTGGAACGGATGGCGGCGATGGACCACTCGGTTTCACCAGTCCCAGGAGGAGACGGTGGCGCCCGCCGTTCATCTGGAGGCCGGCCGCCGCTACTTTGTCGAAGCGCTGATGAAGGAGGGCGACGGGCGAGACCACCTCGGCGTCGCCTGGCAACTGCCCGGCGGGACGGAGCCCGCGAACGGAGCGCCGCCGATTCCCGGCCGGTATCTGGCCGTGCCCGCAGCATGGCTGGAAACCGGGGAGTAAGAACCGCAAGGACCGGGAGGTGCATTTTCGTTTGAGGGCGGTTCAGAGGGAACTGCCGATGAATGCCTTGCCTCTCTGTAGCAGACGAGGTGACGAGGCTCTGATTTCCTCCCCGCTGCGTGCGGCTGTCGCCCGAGCCGCGGGAGTTGCAACGCGTCGGTGTTGTCAGCGTCTCCTGACGTCGTCGCCTACGGAGGGGACGACGTGAGGCTCTCGCTCCTTCCCCGCTCCGGTGGACTGTCGGCCGATGCGGCAGACCGTATTGGAAGAATTCCTGTCCGGCCTGGGCTCGCGGCGTTAAGAAGCGGGTCGGCGAATGTCGGGAGAACCCGGTCCACGAGCCGATGACACTTTCACGTCACCCGAAGACTTTTCCGATGAACTGGTCCCATGCCCTGCAACGCCTTCTGCTCGTCGTCTCCCTCCTGCTGCCGGCAACCGGCGGCCGGTTGCGCGGCGGCGATGCCTTTTCCGAGGAGGCGCTGGCGCTGCTGGCCCGGTCTTCGTTGGCCTCGCTGGCGGCGGCTCCCCCGGCGCCCGGATCCTACCTCACGCCCCGGGTGGTGCCGCTGCGCACCCGGGTGATCACCGGCGATGGCTCCCGCGCCACCAATTACAGCGTGTTGCTGGGGACCAACCAGTACGTGGCCGAGCCGCTGGCCAGCGGTCCCGGTGACGCCGCTGGGTTCCATCTGCTGGTGCTGGAGCGGTCGAGCCTCGCCGTCGTGACCAACTTCAGCGCCATCGGGCCCGATTTGGGGATCCTGGTCATGGCCGAGACTCTGGAGCGGATGGCCGGGAACGAGGGACTGCTCGTGATTCTCTACGAAATGAGTCCGATCGGAGACGATGCCTTTGACGTGTCGCTGGGCGTCATCCTGTCGGGCTTCGGCGCCAACTCCAACGCGCTCTACAACCCCGGCAACAACCAGTTCGCCTCGCAGTACGCATTCATCGGGAATGTTGGGCTGTCCACCAACAAGGCCTTCGAGGTGAGCAGCTATGTGAATCCGGATGCCGATGGCCGGCTCGACGTCGTCCTGACCCGCGACAACCTCGGCAACTATTTCCCGACCAGCCCCCGGTTCGCCACCGTGCAGGCCTCGACCGGACCGAATCAGGACACGGTCCTGATCCACAGCCGGTCGGCCACCAACTCGCTGCCGGCGCAGGCGCTGCTTCCAGGCGCTGCCGGCGGGTTCCAACTGGTGGTGGCGCGCCGCGACATCCTGGACCAGGCGCCGACCAATGCGGTGGTGGTCCTGACCAATCTGTCCTTCTCCACCGCGGCGGCCGATCCCGCCGACAGCGTCACAGCGATGAGCGGGCTGGCATCCACGCTCGGCGGGTACCAGGACGAGTTGGCCTCGGGAAACGCATTGCTCCTGCTGGTTTCCATCGGGTCCCCCATTCTGGATTGCGCCACCGCCGGCTGCTCGTCGTCGCAGGCCTCCACGTATCTGGCCTCCATGCAGCAGATCCAGGGACTGCTCCAGGGAGCTGTCGGCGCGGTCGCCGACCTGCCGCAGATTCCCTCCGGCGGCTACTACGCGCTGCTGGGCATCCCCTGGGCCTCGACCCATGTGGCCCCGGCCTCGGTGGAGATCCGGTCCTGGACTCCGGCCGGGACCAATGCCACGGCGCTGAGCGTCGTGCTGCAGTCGGGACCGAAGGGCTGGTTTGATCCGGTAGCGGCCGACGCCACGGGCGGAGTGGACTACCGGCTCTACGAGATTGCCCTTCGGGCTCCGGTGGCCTGGCCGGTGGCATCCAATGCGGGCAGCGGTCCCTGCGAGTCCGGTGATGAGGCCTGTCTGGCCTACCAGGTGATCAGCACCAACGCCACCGAGGACACGGCCATCCCCAGCATCCGGGATACCTATCTCGACGCGACCAGCACCTTTGACGCCTACCGGCAGAATCTTCGAAGCACCCCCTACAATCCTGCCTGGGCGCCGTCCTTCTCCGGGGAGACGTACGGCACGGTCAGCAACCAGATCAGCCGCGAACTCTTCCTGATGGGATTGGTTCAGAAGCTCCACTCGCGGCTTTCCACGCTCATCTCGGATCTCGCCACCGAACAGAATGCGGGACTACAAGGCGCGCTGAGCGCGGTGCAGGCCCAGGTCTCCCCGCCGAACTCGGCGACGGTCAGCTTCAGTCTGGACGCCGAGCTGCGGTTCATCGCGCAGCTTGGGGCGGCCCTGGATCCCGATCCGGTCAGCAAGGCGGCCCTCGGGGTCGCCGCCGCCAGCCTGAGCTTCGCCATGCAGAAGAAGACCACCTCCAGCGGCAACGGCGCCAACCGGATTGACTCGGAGGTTTCATCGCTGGCCACGGCCATCTCGTCCGGCATGAGTGCGAATCTCATCGGATTGGGGGAGCTCTTCCGCGACATCGCCACCGACTGGAGCAAGCTGTCCGAGGTCGGCACGCTCACCGAGGGGCCGCAGTCTGCCGGGAATGGCTTCGCCTGGGAGGACGGCCAGATCGGGACCGTGCTCCAGAACGTCGTTCCCGCGTTCAGCAAGCAGCTCTACGCCGCGCTCATCCCGACGACCTACCAGATGGTCTATTTCCAGGACGTCCCGTTCTCCGATCCCAGCGCCTACTACTACGAATATGACTGCGTCACCTGGAGGACCGTCATCTGCCGGTGCGAGTATGACGTCTATGCGCCCCCGACCAACGCGTTCTACCAGCCTTCGGGATCCTCGGACCTCTACATGCTGGCGACGCCGTCCAAGAACTACCCGGGCGACGCCCTGATGCAGACGGGCCTGCCGGTGAATGCCCTGACTTACCTGCCGGATCTCTTCCAGGGGCTGGGACAGTGGTACGGCGTCATCCCGCAGGTGCTTCCCCAGGGCTGGTCCGACTACCTGCAGAACCAGGGCAACGCCTGCGACAACTATCTGGGCAGCTTCCTGGACTCCGGCAACGTTCTAGAAATGGCTATCCGCACCGAGCCCGGACAGCGCTATGTGGTGGAGCGCTCCGACGGAATCGGAGGTGGATGGACTCCCTCCCACGGTCCGGTCCGCGCCGAGGAGAAACTCCTGGTCGTCCGCATCCCCATGGATGCAGGCAATGCCTCCTTCTTCCGCTTCCGCCGGCTCGATTGATGTTCAGCAATCATTACGATTGCGGAGCATCATGTTTGGAGCGCCCGAATCGATGGGCTTCCGGAATGGAGATGTTGAGCGTTACCGAGCCCGGAGCCGGCTTGAGATCCGGCCGGTTGGTGCCATGGGAATGGGATTGGAAATAACCGCCGCCAGGCCTTGGAGTGCGGGCGTCGCAGTGCAGTGGAGACGCCGCTTTGGAGCGGCGCTCAGGTCGCAAGCCGGCGCTTCATTTTCCTCCCCGCGCCCCACTCTCGGCCCAGACCAAAGCGGTGGCAAGCCACCGCAGTCCCAAGACGCACCTCGGGTCTTTGGCAGGGCAAACCTCCGTGTGAGCCGTGGGCGTGTGAAGTCGCCACCACGTTTGTTCGCGGCAGCGCGCACGGCTCGGCGGGAGCCTCGCCCCACCGGAGCGAAGGGTTACTTCATCCCTCATCCCTCATCCTTCCTCCTTCCCCCCCGGGGGGGCCAGAGCAGGCGGAGGCTGTTGAGCACCACGATGACGGTGCTGCCCTCGTGGGCGGCGACGCCGAGGGACAGCGGGAGGGTGGCGGCCGAGAGGCTGAGCACGGCCATGCCGGCCATGGTGCCCAGGGAAAGAATCAGGTTCTGGCGGATGATGGACCGCGCCCGCCGGCTGAGGTCGCGTGCGAACACCACGTTCTCCAGCCGGTCGTTCATCAGCACGATGTCCGCGACTTCGAGCGCTGCATCGGATCCCCGGGCGCCCATGGCCAGTCCGACGTCGGCCGCGGCCAGCACCGGCGCGTCGTTGACGCCGTCGCCGATCATCGCCACGCGGACGCCCCCGCCGCGCAGTTCGCGGACTGCCGCCACCTTGTCCTCGGGGCGGAGTCCGGAACGCACCTCGTCCACCCCGGCGCCCTCGCCCATGAGCCGCGCGGCGCCGTCATGATCGCCGGTGAGCATGACGGTACGGAGGCCGGCCGACCGCAGGCGGTCCACCAGTTGGCGGGCGACGGGACGCAACTGATCCCGGAGCCGGAGGCGCGCCAGGATTCCGGGCGCGCACAGCCAGGACACCGAGCCGCCGCCGGTCAGTTCGGGCACGGAACCAAGCAGGGCGGAGGACACGCCGTTGGCTTCCATCCAGGCACGGCTGCCGAGGGCGGCCGGCTGTCCGCGCCAGCGTCCGCGGATGCCCTGGGCCGGGACGGTTTCCGCGTCGTCCACCGGCTCGGGTTCCACGCCGCCCCGCCGCAGCTCCCGGGCGATGGCCCGGGACACGGGATGATTCGACAGCCGGGCGAGGCTGGCGGCCGCCCGCCGTGCTTCGTTCTCCGTCCCCTGCAGCAGATCCATGCCGTCGAGATGCAGCGCCCCCTCGGTCAGCGTCCCGGTCTTGTCCATGGCCACCACGGACACCTCGGCCAGGGTCTCCACCGCCGCGCCGCCCCGGAAGAGCACCCCATGACGGGCGCCGCAGGCGATGGCCGACAGGATGGCGGAGGGCACGGACAGCACCAGGGCGCAGGGCGACAGCACGACCAGCAGGGTCATGGCGCGGTAAAAGGCGCTGCGGGTCTCGCCCGAGCCCACCCAAGGCGGATGCTCCAGCAGGCGCCAGGAAATGAAGAACCAGGCGATGCAGCCGCCCACCACCAGGGCGGTGTAGCGGGTGCCGAAGCGGTCGGTGAAGCGCTGGATCGGCGCGCGCTGGTTTCCGGCCTCGTGGATCAGCCGGATGATGCGCTGCAGCGCGCTGTCGCCCGCGCCCCGGAGCACCTGGCCCTCCAGCACGCCCCACAGGTTCAGGGTCCCGGCCAGCGCGGTGTCCCCGGGGTGCTTGGACACCGGATCCGCCTCGCCGGTGAGCATGGACTCGTCGCAGGCGCTTTCCCCCCGCGTGATTTCGAGGTCCACGGGGACCTGTTCGTTGGCGGTCACGCGCACCATCTGGTGCGGCTCAAGCGACTGCACCGTCACCTCCACCTCCCGTCCGTCCACCAACCGCCGCGCCACCTTCGGCGCCCCCTTGAGCAGGGCGCCAATCTCCCGGCGGGTGCGTCCGGCAGCGTACTCCTCCATGGCGGCCGAGGACGCAAACAGGACCAGCAGCAGCGCGCCCTCGGCCCAGGCGCCGATCACCACCGCCCCGGCGGCCACCAGCAGCATGAGGAACTCGGTGTCGAAGCGCAGCGCGCGCAGGTCGCGTCCGACCGAGCGCGCGAGGTCCCAGCCGCCCGAGACATAGGCCACGCCGTAGCAGGCGCCGGATCCGGTCGGCCAGGAGTGGCGCAGTGCCCATCCGCCAATGCCCGCGGCAAGGCAGACGCCGGCGCGCCATGCCATGGCGCGCCAGGCCTCGGTATCAGCTTGGACCGGCGTGAGGCTCATCGTGCTGAACTCTCTCCAGGTGCGGTGAACCCTCGGGTGAGCCGCGCCAATGCGGAAGCACCAACCGGCGCCACGTGCCGGTGCATTCAGCCCGGCGGGAAGTCCGTGCCCCACTCGCACTCTTTTGCTGAAAACTGAAAACTTGGACCTGAAAACCTCCCCTCATCGTCGCCGCCGGCGGTTGGCCATGAAGTAGAGCACGGGCACGGCCATGCGGCTGATGAGCAGGGAGGCGATCTCGCCCGCCATGAGCGCGATGGCCAGGCCCTGGAAGATCGGATCGAACAGGATCACCGCCGCGCCGACCACCACGGCGAGCGCGGTGAGGAGCATCGGACGGAACCGCACCGCCCCGGCATCCACGACCGCGGCCTCCAGGGAGAATCCCTCGCCGAGCCGCTGCTCGATGAAGTCCACGAGGATGATCGAGTTGCGCACCACGATGCCCGCGCCGGCCATGAACCCGATCATGGAAGTGGCGGTGAAGAAGGCGCCCATCGCCCCGTGGGCCGGCAGGATGCCCACCAGGGAGAACGGGATGGCGACCATGACGATCAGCGGGGTGAGGAAAGAGCGGAACCATCCGACAATCAGGACATAGATCAGGATCAGCACCGCGGCGAAGGCCAGTCCCATGTCGCGAAACACCTCCAGCGTGATGTGCCATTCCCCATCCCATTTCACCGCCGGCCGGTCATCGCTGGCGGGCTGGGCGAGGTGGTAGATGGTCACGGGCGCCCCGGCGCCGCCGACGGAGGTCTGGCGGGCCAGGGCCTCGTTCATCGTGAACAGTGCGTACGCCGGACTCTCGGCCGCGCCGGCGACGTCGCCGATCACGTAGGTGACCGGCATGAGGTTCTTGCGGTGGATGCTCTGCTCGACCGTGGCGGGCTCGATGCGGACCAGTTCCCGCAGCGGGATGAGCGGACCCGCGGCCGCGGCGCCGGGTTCCGGAAGGGCGTTGGCATCGCCGCTGCGCACCCGAAGCGCGAGCAGTTCCTCCGGACTCCCCCGCGCCGAGCGCGGCAACTGGAGGATGAGGTTTACGTCCTCCTTCTCCTCGGGCAGATGGACGAGATCCACCGAGTCGCCGCCCACAGCGATCCGGAGTGTCTGGGAAATCGTCTCCGCGCTGATCCCGTGCAGCGCCGCCTTCTCCTTATCAATGACGAACCGGGCCTTGGGCTGGTCCTCCTCCACGTACCAGTCCACGTCCACCACGCCCGGCGTCTCCTTGAAGATCGCGCGCACCTGTTCGGCGAGGTGGCGGCGGGCGGCGTCATCCGGTCCGTACACCTCGGCCACCAGGGTCTGCAGCACCGGCGGGCCGGGCGGCACCTCGGCG
>JAFLEG010000309.1 GCA_017302195.1 Verrucomicrobiota bacterium | reverse complement strand
TCGCCGCGACGGTGGCCTGGTAATGCGTCTGGCGCACGAACCGCGTATCGGGAGCGATGAGCGACAGCACGCCGAGCCGCCAGGACCAGTCGCGTCCACTGAACTCCACCGGACAGGTCTCGGTGAAAAACTGGGCAATCGTGGGAAGCGTGCCGGAAGCCGGCCCCACCGGGTCTAGATCGAGGTTGAGCGGCACGTCGCCCCCGGCGGTGCGGAACTCGGAGTCGAGACGCCGCTCGCCCACCGGACGCCACCCCGCGCCAGGCGGCAACTGGACCGTGATCCAGTCGGCCACGAAGCCGTCCCGGGTCAGCCGGGTCAGCCCGCGGACTCCGGTCCAACCCGACCACTCGAATGCCTTCCCACCCAGCACTTCGACGGCCCCGGAGACCACCGAGAGATCGCCGCGTGCATCCCGGTCCACCAGCAGCGTGGGCGGCACCGCCAGGGTGTGGGTCAGGCTGCGTCCGTTGGGGGCCTGCGCGGCGTCCACATGGATCCGCCACCGGCCCTTGCTCACCCACACCGGGTCCGCGGCCAGGGACTGGAGCGCAGTCACCACCTCGCCGAACCGCAGCACCCCGGAGAAATGGGGAATGCGGAACGGCCCGAAGCTGCGGCGGGCGTCCTCGACGAACACACCGGTGGCCAGGTCATCCACATGCTCCAGCACCACCGTCACCTGCTGTTCCTCGTCGCCGTCCAGCAGCGCATCGGGGTCCAGTTCGACGGTCTCGTTCAGATGGAAGTTGGCATTGCCCGCGACGGCGATCTCGACCTCCCTGGACTGGGTGAGCCGCGGACGCAGCCCCTGGGGTCCGACGGTGACGGTGATGCGCACCGGCGTGGCCTGGGCCGGACACGGGAGGAGGAGATTGCCGGACCGGCAGAGCTGGCTGCGGGTGACGGTGGCCGACACCTGCACGGCGAGCCGGGTCCGGGCCGGCTGGGACTCCAGCAGGTGGAGCACCGGAATCTCCAGTCCCGGCCTGGCGAGACGAATCTCCGCCGGTGCGGCGGCGACCGGGCGTTCCCATGCCAGGAGAGCGACCGCCAGCAGACCCGCCAGGCAGGAGCCGCCGGAGCGAACGGGCGTCCGAAGCGGCCTCCGCCGGGCATCCGAGGTCAGCAATTTCATGGGCGCATCCTGGGAAACCCCCGATGAAACGATCATGAACCCTTGATGAAATCGTTTTCATCCGGCGTGCCTGCGGTACTCGGACCATCCGCGTAGGAGACGACGTCAGGAGGCTCAAACTCCACCCGCGCTCGGAAAAACACCCGGGCGCGGGGCGACAGCCGCACGCAGCGGGGAGGACGTCAGAGCGTCTTCACGTGGTCTGCTACGGCAGGAGGTCCGCCCTCCGGGCCTGCGCCGGGTACCAGCGGCAGGCGCACGGTGAAGGTGCTGCCCTGTCCGATGCGGCTTCGCACGGTGACCGAGCCGCCGTGGATTTCCGCGAGGGACTTCACGATGGCCAGACCGAGGCCCGCGCCCCCGCGGTGGCGGGGACGCGAGGACTCCACGCGATGGAACCGCTCGAAGATGCGGGCGTGCTGGTCCTCGGCGATGCCGGGACCGTGATCGGCAACCTCCACCACCGCCTGGCCGCCGTCCCGGCGTGCGGACAGTTCGACGGCGTCCTGCGGCGCGGAGTACCGGAGGGCGTTTTCCACCAGGTTGGCCAGCAGGCGCTCCAGGGCGATCCGGTCGCCTCGGACGGGAAGGGACTCGGTGGCGGTGACCCGCAGGGTGATCCGGTCCCGCTCCGCCCAGGGCAGGAAGCGCTCCGCCACCGACCGGCACGCCGTGCCCAAATCCACCGCCTGCACCTCCGAGAGCCGCGCACCGGCATCCACGTGGGCCAGGGTCAGGAGATTGTCGGCCAGACGGGACAGCCGCTCCACCTCCTGCCGGCAGGCCTCGATGGTTTCGCGGTACTCGGGACCCGTCCGCTCGCGACGCAGCGCCACCTCCAGTTCGCCGCGCAGCACGGTGAGGGGGGTGCGCAGTTCGTGGGAGGCGTCGGCAATGAACTGCTGCTGCGACTCGCGGGTTTGGGTGAGGCGGTCCAGCAGGGAATTGAATGCGCCGGCCACCTGGGCGAGGTCCGGATCCTCCGGCGGCGCCACGAATCGGTGGCGCAGCACGCCGTTCGCGGACACCTCGCGGGCCGTGTCGCCCAGCGAGGCCAGGGCGAGGCGCCAGTGCTCGTCGAGGAAGCGAAGTCCCAGCCAGGCGAGGCCAAGTGCCAGGAGGTTGCCGGCGACCAGGGTGGCCAGCAGACGGCGCAGCGGGGCGTCCCGCTCCGACTCCCGGACGCCGATCTGCGCGTAGCCCCGGATCTCCTGGTCGCGGAGGATGCTCACCGTGGCCATGCGGTAGCGTGTGCCGTCGGGTGCCACGGCGTCGTGGAGCACCCGGCCCAGCGGATGTGCTGCCTCCCGGCGTACCGCCTCGCCGGCCGGGATGGGTGCCGTCAGGCGTTTGGAGACAAACCCGATATTCCAGTCGGTGTCGAAGGTCTGTCCGTGGGGGATGAACCGGTCCCCGGCCCAGTCCCGTTCCTGAAACACCACCGACCCGGGCACCGACGGATTAGCCCGCTCGGCAAGGATCCTGGCCTTGTCCGACACGAACTGGTCCACATCGCCCCGCACCTCCTGCCGCGCCAGCAGGTAGAGGAGGATGCTGGGCACCGCGAGCGTCACGGCCACCAGGGCCAGGATCCCGAGCTGGAAACGGCGGCGGAGGGTCATCACCACCTCCCTCCCGGCGGCGGCGCGGGTGTGCCGCGTCGGATTCCCATCGGACATGCCGGCAGCCTGTGCCGCGTCATCTGAATGCCGGGTGAACCGAACATGAAAAGGCCTTCATCTGTCCTCCGGGACGGGCGCTTCCCGCAGTACGTACCCCGAACCCCGGACCGTGTGGATGAGGCGGACGGGGAACTCGCGGTCCACCTTCTCCCGAAGGTGGTAGATGGTGACGTCAATCACGTTGCTGAGCGGGTCGAAATTCTCGTCCCAGACCTGCTCGGCCAGGCGGGTGCGGGTGATGACCTCCCCGGCATGGCGCACCAGGTGGGCCAGCACGGCAAACTCTCGGGCGGTCAGGGAGACGGGGCATCCGTCGCGCGCCACGGTCTGGCGGCGAACGTCGAGCCGGAGGCCGGAGCATTCCAGGACCTCGGGCTCCTCGGAGACCGGACGCCGCAGCAGCGCGCGGAGGCGGGCCAGCAGTTCGGCGAAGGCGAAGGGCTTGACCAGATAGTCGTCGGCGCCGCCTTCGAGTCCGCGGACCCGGTCCGCCACGGCATCCCGAGCCGTGAGCATCAGCACCCGGGTGCTCCGACCCGCCCGGCGCAACTGTGCCAGCACCTCGAAGCCG
The DNA here is from genome assembly GCA_017302195.1 of Verrucomicrobiota bacterium. GTDB lineage: Bacteria > Verrucomicrobiota > Verrucomicrobiia > Limisphaerales > UBA9464 > UBA9464. The sequence goes on along the minus strand of JAFLEG010000309.1, from coordinate 2,575 downwards.
TCGCGCTTGGGAAGCAGCACGTCGAGGATGATCACGTCGTAGCTGCCGGTGGTGGCCTGATGCAGCCCGTCCTCGCCGTTCGTGGCCACGTCCACCACGAACCGCTCCTCGGACAGCCCGCGCATGATGAAGCGGGCCACCTGGGGATCATCTTCGACGAGGAGGACTTTCACGGGATGGCTGATTCCGCCAGTTGGCGGAACGCCGCCTCCGAGGCGGTCCCGAGTGCGCCGGGCCCTGTGAACCGGAGGAACACCGCGCCCTCCGCGCTGGGAACGATGGCCCCCAGGAGCGTGGTGTCCGGCATCGGCGTCCGGGGCCCTCCCGGCATGCCGCTCAGATAGGTGCCGTGCGCCCGGACAAAGGTGATGGTCTGACCGCGGACCGTGACCTCCTCCACCTTCGACTTCAGCGCCTCCCCCTTCTCCTGAAACTGCCCCAGCCAGCGGTCCACGTTTGCCTTCACACCGCCGCCGTTGTTGGGTCCGAAGTGGAAGAACACCACCTCGCCCGGCGCCTTGCCGTCCAGGCCCGGCACCGCCAGTTGCGCCTTCCGCATCGGCGATGCGGTCTCCACCCAGGTCCATTTCTCCGGACGCTTGAAGGTGAGCCCGCCCACGGGGAATGACGCCGGCGCCTCGGCTGCGGATCCGAGGCTGGCGGCGCCGAAGCATCCCAGAATGGCCCAAAGCACCCCGCGCTGAAGGAAACGATTCATCGCCGCGGGATATCGTGTGCCGGGACTCCCGTCAACCGGCCGGCTCATGCCTCCGGAAAACAGTCTCGCCTTGGTCCCGGCGCCGGGCTAGCCAAGAGCCTGTCAGTCACCCCTTCCGGGCCCATAGCTCAACGGTTAGAGCAGGGGACTCATAATCCCTTGGCTACAGGTTCGAATCCTGTTGGGCCCACCAGACCCGCTTCCCGCGGGGTGACGGGTGCGGGTGTGGATGAATGGGGAACAGGTGGGCCTTGGCAGCCCGCCAGGAACGGACATGAGTTTATTGGGGGCAGGTCACAGTGGTGCTGGAAACCGCACTGGGATGTACGTCCCTCCGGAGGGACCTGGAGGGGGTGATTTCCGGAGGCGATTGCCGAACCGATCCTCGAAGGGCTGCGGAAGAGCGCGCGCCGCCTGGGCGAATGACGAAGGTCATCCAGGCGGCGGGCCGGCGAGGCGGTGCCGGGCCACCGCATCGGCGATGGTTGCCGTGCTGGCGAGCGTCTGGCGGGCCACTTCCGCGTCGGAAATCTTGAGGCCGTATTGCTTGTCCAGGGCCACCACCAACTGGAGGGCATCCACGGAGTCGAGTCCGAGCCCGCCCGGACCGAACAGCGGGCGCTCGTCCGTGATCTCCGCCGCCGGCACGGTGAGCATCAGGGTTTCGACCAGCAGCGCGCGGATCTGGTCGCGCAATTCCCGGGGAGCATCGCTCATGGACGGGTGAGGTTACTTCGGCCCCGGCCCCGGGATCAAAGAATCCCGCCATCCACCTTCAGCACGGCACCGGTGATGTAGCCCGCCCCCGGGCTGGCCAGGAAGACTACGGGCGCGGCGACCTCCTCCGGACGCCCCAGCCGGCGCATGGGGATCTGCTGCAGTGCCGCCGCCCGGCGTTCCGGGGTCAGGGGGTCGAGGGCGTGGGTGTCCACATAGCCCGGACAGACGGCATTCACCGTGATGCCGAGCCGCGCCACCTCCTTGGACAGGGACTGGGTCAGCGCCAGCACGCCTGCCTTGGCCGCCGCGTAATTCGCCTGGCCGGCCGGGGCCAGCAGGGCACTCAGGGAGGCGATGTTCACGATGCGTCCGCCGCGCGCCGAAATCATGGCGGGGAGCACGGCTTGGCAGCCGTGGAACACCGAGTCCAGGTTGGCGGCCAGCACCCGGTCCCATTGCGCCGTCGGCATGGTGGCGAGCAGTGAATCCTCGGCACCACCGGCGTTGTTCACCAGCACGTCCAGGCGTCCGCACTGCGCGATGATGATGCGGACCGCCTCGGCCCAGGCCGCCGGTTGGGTGACGTCGAGGGACAGGACATGACCGCGTCCGGGATGGGCGGCGGCCAGCAGGTCGGCCTCCACCCGGGCGCTGCGGACGCCCAGCCACACCTGACACGAGGGGTCGTCCTGCAGGAACCCGCGTCCAATGGCCTGTCCGATGCCGCCGTTGCCGCCGGTGATGAGGATGACGCGCATGGACCGGGAGCCTGCGCCGGGACCCCTGGATCGGAAAGCCTGGAGCGGCAGAGCGCCCGTTCGACTCCCGGGCACTCACGAACCCCAGGACGCCGCCCCAAGCCCGCCCGTCTGTGCGGCGCCTGTGTTCCGAACTGTGGTGACGGGCGACAGCTCAGAAGGACCCGATGAGCTGGAGGTAGTACCAGTTGGCGTCGTGGGAGCCGCCGGTGTTGGCGAGGGATTCGTCCACGTACTGGCCGGTGAAGTAGTGACCGAAGCCGGCCTCGACGTTGAACCACTTCTTCACCGGGTAGTTGAGGATGAGATCCAGCTCCTGGCCGAGGTGGGCCTGGTTGTCGGGGCGGATGCCGTAGCCGCCGGTGGTGCGGGCGGCGCC
>JAFLEG010000308.1 GCA_017302195.1 Verrucomicrobiota bacterium | reverse complement strand
CTCAGGAAATTAAGGCGTTGACTTTTCAACCCTCCTGCCTAGGCTGCGCTCCGTCCGGCTATCATTCTCCAAAGGGCTTCCCCATGAACTATTTTGGACGCTTTTCTCGTCTCGCATCCGTCGGCGCCATTCTGGCGTTGGCAGCGAACCTCGTCGTCGCCGCGCCTCAGACCGGCAGCGCCAAGGTCGCCAAGGTCAGCGGCATCGTCTATCTCGGCTCCGCTCCCGCCAACGTGGGTGACGTGATCGGACCCGGGACGGTGATCAAAACCGGTCCGGCCTCCGAAGTCCTCCTGAACCTCGGGGCCAATGGCGGTTACACCCGGGTGCTCGAGAACAGCAAGCTTTCGATTGATGAGCTCACCGTGGATTCCGCCGGGCCCGAGACGGTGGTCAAGACCAAGCTCGGTCTGAAAGAAGGCAAGATTGACTCCCAGGTCAACAAGCTCTCCAGCCAGTCCAGTTACGTGGTGCAGACGCCCTCCAGCACCGCCGCCATCCGCGGCACGATCTTCACCACCTACGCCAACGGCGCGGTGCTGGTGTTCGATGGCTGCGTGGATGTGGTGGTACAGGATGCCGTCACCAACCGAGAAGCCCGCTACACGGTTTGCGCCGGCGAGATGTTCGATCCGACCCGCCCGGGGGTTGTTTCCCTGCCTCCCGGCACCGTCACCCCGACCTTCGCTACCGGGCCCGGAACCCCTCCGACCCCGTTCTTGGAGCGCCCGGTGGTGTACGTTTCTCCCTTTCCTCCGGATCTCTCCCCGGTTGAGCCGGTCGGCGAATCGGCTGGAAACTAAGTTTCCTTCAGTGAAATTTGAAACCCAGGACACCGCAAGGTGCCCTGGGTTTCTTCTTTTCAAGGGATCATGAATCCCCGTATTCGGCGCTGCATCCCGATGGGGGTGGCCTGCATTGGAGCCCTCGTGGCCCTTGGATCGCTGGCGGTCAGCAGAACGCTGGATGGCACGGATGACGCCGACAGCACGTCGGGATCATCGCGTTCCTGGCTTCGGAAGTATGATCCCCTCCAACGCATTGAGCTTTTCACCTATGATTGGAGGGCCCGTCACGCTGCAGATCGCGACGCCAGCATTTCCCCGCGGCTCGGTCTGGTAACCCTGGACGACACCAGCATCGCCCAACTGCAACGGGGTGACATCCTCGGCGTTCCGGTGGGGCCCCTCTGGCCCCGGTATGTTTATGGACTGGCCTTGCGGGAATTGCGGTCGCAGGGAGCGGAGGGCGTGGCCATGGACATCCTGCTGGGCGATGAACGTCCAGACCATGGAGTGGTGCCGTTCCCCACCATGACCAACATCACTTCCGACAACTTCCTGGTGGCGGAACTCAAGGAGTCTGGAAATGTCGTGGTCGCCTCTGTCACCAACTTTCCACCGGCGTACCCCTTCCGGCGGGTCGCCGAACTGGGCGACGTTCACGCCCCCCGTGACGTGGACGGCACCTCGCGGAGGGTTCATGCCTTTTCGGATCACCAACTGCTGCACCCGCTGATCGAGGCGCATGCGCGCCGGCAGGGCCTTCGTCTGGATCGCGTCCAGTCCGACGCCATTGTTTTTGAGGCACCCAGCGAGGGTCAACCCGCGGTGAGGTGGCCGATCGCACCCGATGGTACGGTGCGGATCCTCCTGTCGAGCGGCTCGGTGGAGGCTCCTTCGGTGTTTATGACCCGACGGGTCTGGCACATGGGCATCGTCCTGGCGGCCATGCGTCTCGGACTGGATCTCGACACCGCCGAAGTTGGACCCGACCGCATCGTGCTCAAGGACGCCCAGGGCGTCGCCCTCCGCACCATCCCGGTAAACCGAAACCATCAGTTCTTTGTCAACTGGACAACCACCAGCACGAACAACAGCCGCATTCCCATGGCCCACCTGACCACCTTGATCCAGGAAGCCGTGGTCCGGTCCGCGCACCCCGAGCATCAGGGCTCCTCGGAATGGACGAACCACCTGGTGGTCATCGGCTCCGTCGCCACTGGAAACAATCTTGCAGACCGGGGAGCGACCCCGATTGCGCCGCTGGACTACATGGTCAGCACGTACATCAACGTCACGGATTCGCTGTTGCGGGGACAGTTCGTCCATTTTCCGCCAGCCTGGCTCGCCTACCTCATCGTGCTCGCGGCTGCGCTTCTGGGGTCGGGACTGACCTGGAGGCTCCACACCATCCCCGCCAGCCTGTCGCTCGCGGCGGTCGGTGTGCTGTGGGTTTGGGTCGCCTTCTGGTCGTTTGATCGGTACCGCCTCTGGTTGCCGCTGGCTCATCCCATCCTGGCTGGCCTCGCCCTCAACCATGCGGCAATGCTGACCTATCGCAATGTCTTCGAGCAGAACGAGCGCCAGCGCGTCCGGGGCATCTTCGCGAAGATCGTTTCGCCAAATGTCGTCCAGGAACTGCTCGGAGCCGAACGCATCCGCCTGGGCGGCGCCCGCCGGGAGTTGACCGTGTTTTTTGCGGATGTTCGTGGCTTTACCGAACTGACCGACAAAGCACAGGTGGCGGCCGAGGAACACGTGAGGGTGGCCGGCCTGAACGGTGCGGAGGCCGAGGCCTACTTCGAGCAGCAGTCCAGCGAGGTGCTGCAGACGGTGAATCTGTACCTCGCCACCATTGCCGACGTGATCAAGTCTCACCGCGGCACCCTCGACAAGTACATCGGGGACTGTGTCATGGCCTTTTGGGGAGCGCCCACCCCAAACGCCCGCCATGCGGTGGATGCCGTGTGCGCCGCCGTCGAGGCCCAGCAGGCGATGGAACGGCTCAATCAGGAGCGGGAAAGTGAGAATCGTCGGCGAGCCGAGGAGAATGTCCGGCGCGCCGCCGACGGTCTTCTGCCATTGCCCGAACTTCCCCGTCTGGCCCTGGGCACAGGAATCAACAGCGGCTTCATGACGGTCGGGCTGATGGGCAGCGACAGCCACATCCTGAACTACACCGTCTTCGGACGGGAGGTGAACCTGGCCGCCCGGCTGGAAGGCGTCTCGGGACGCGGCCGCATCATCATTGGTGAAGCGACCCACCGCGAACTGAGCCGACATCGGCCGGATCTCGCCGCCCGCTGCCAGTCCCTGGAGCCGGTGAGCGTGAAAGGCTTTCGCCAGCCCGTCCCCGTTTACGAAGTCCCGTGGCGTGAATCGCCGGCGGTGGGTGCCGCGCCTGCCGACGCGGGTTAACGAACCCGGGGGCGGGCGAAAGAATGAAGTCCCTCGGACTCCGGGGCGTCGGAAAAAATCTCGCACCGTCGAAGATCCCGCGTTCACACTGCCACCACGATGAAATCCACTCTTCCAGCCATTGCCACCGCCGTTGCGGTCCTCGCCTCGGCGCAGGCGGCACCGGATTTCCAGAAGGAGATCCTGCCCCTGCTCGAATCTCGCTGCGTGGAATGCCACGGACCCGACAAGCAGAAGGGCAAGCTACGGCTGGACACACTGGAGGCGGCTCTGAAGGGCGGCAAGGACGGTCCGGCGCTCAAGGCCGGCGATGCCGCCGCGAGCCCCATCATCCAGCGGGTCTCCCTGCCCAAGGACAATGACGACCGGATGCCGCCGGAAGGGGATCCATTGACCGCCGAACAGGTCCAGGCGCTGAAGGATTGGATTGCCGGTGGCGCCAAGTGGCCCGAGGGAGTGGTCGTGGCACCGCCAAAGTCCGCCACCCAGGCCGCCGCACCGGTGCGCAAAGGTCCGCCGCCGCCACCCCTTCCGGAACTGCCGAAGGATTTCAAACCGGCCGCGGCGGAGACCGCCGCCATCGCCACCATTGCCAAATCCGGCATTGAGGTGCGCCCGCTGGCCCAGAACGTTCCATGGCGCGAAGCCAATTTCCGCCTCGCCGGAACCAACGTCACCGACGCCACGCTGGCCCCGTTGAAGGAGGTCACCAGCCTGGTGGAGCTGAATCTCGGCACGACACGGGTCACGGACGCCGGCCTCAGCACCATTGCCGCCCTTGGATATCTTCAGAATCTCCAGGCACCGCTGACCTCGCTCACCGATGCCGGGCTGGCGCACGTCAAGGGGCTGAGCAACCTGGTCACCCTGAATCTGTACGGCACTCAGGTCACCGACGAGGGCCTGCAGCAACTCACCGGACTCAAGCACCTGCGCGCACTCTACGTCTGGCAGACGAAGGTGACTCCGGAAGGTGCAGCCAAGCTGAAGGAAGCCCTGCCGGGACTCTATGTGAATACCGGCGCCGAACTGCTGGCCATGGCCACCAACGCGCCGCCCGCCGAGAAGAAAGAGGAAAAGAAGTGACTGCGGCTACCCCGAGATCGTGCAGACGACGTAGTTTCGACGGCCCTTGCGCAGGAGCAGGTGGCGTCCAAACAGCAGGTCAGCCGATGTCACCAGACGACCCGCGTCGGCCTGGCGTTCATTGTTGAGGTACAGGCCACCGCCCTCCAGGTCCTTCCGCGCCTGCCCCTTGCTGGGACACAGCCCGGATTCGACAAACAGCTCCACCAGCAGTCGCCCGGCACCAGACAATGCGGCGCCCTCCACCATCCGGGTCGGCACCTCGCCCACCACCTCGTTGAAGGTGGCTTCGTCCAGTCCGGTCACGGCGCCTCCGGTAAACAGAATCTCACTGGCCCGGATGGCCTCCTCGGCCGCGTGGGAGCCATGGATCAATTCGGTCACCGCCTTGGCGAGGGCGCGATGCGCGGTTCGCTTTCCGGGATCGGCGGCATGGGCGGCCGCCAGTTCCTCGATTTCATCCTGCCCCAGGAAGGTGAAATACTTCAGATACCGCACCACATCCGCATCTGCCGAGTTCACCCAGAACTGGTAGAAGCGGTACGGACTGGTGCGGCGCGGATCCAGCCAGACCGCCCCCGACTCGGTCTTGCCAAACTTCGCCCCATCCGACTTGGTGACCAACGGCAGGGTGAGGCCGAAAGCGCCGCGGCCCAGCTTCTTCCGGATGAGGTCAAGGCCCATGGTGATGTTGCCCCATTGGTCCGATCCCCCGATCTGCAGCTCACACCGGTAGTCCCGGCACAGCACGTAAAAATCGTGCGCCTGAAGCAGCATGTAGCTGAACTCGGTGAAGCTGATGCCGGTCTCCCGGTCCTCCATCCGAGCCCGCACCGATTCCTTGGCCACCATCTGGTTCACCGTGAAGTGCTTTCCGATGTCCCTCAGGAACTCGATGAAGGTCACCTCGCGGGTCCAGGAGGCGTTGTCGAGCAGCAACGCCGTGTTGGGCTGGATCTGGAAGTCGAGCAGGCGCGCGAGTTGCGGGCATACCGCGGCCACATTGGCGGCGATCTGTTCGGCGGTGAGCAGGTTCCTCTCCGCCGATTTCCCGCTGGGATCCCCCACGCTGCCGGTGGCGCCGCCGGCCACCGCGATCGGACAATGGCCCGCATTCTGAAACCGCCGCAGCACCATCAACGGCACGAGATGGCCCACATGAAGCGAATCCGCGGTCGGGTCGAAACCGCAGTACAGGGTCACCCGTCCGGCGTCCAACCGTCCGCGAAGACCTTCCAGGTCGGTGCAGTCGGCCAGCAGTCCGCGCCATTCCAGATCATCCAGGATATTCATCCGAGGACCGGGTTATCGCGGGCGGGACGGACAACGGACAAGGAGGAAGTTGGGCTCAGGCCGCTGTCGCCCGGCCAGGGAGGCCTGCGCTGGCCGGAAGAGTCCGGGTCCGGCGCAGCGCGCCGGCGGCATCGTCGAGCAGCGAATACATCACGGGCGTCACCACCAGGGTGAGCAGCAATGCGAGGGACTGTCCGCCGATGACCACGATGGCGATGGACCGGCGTTCATCCGACCCAGGCCCGGTCCCCAGGGCCAGCGGGAGCATGCCGGCCACCAGGGCCAGGGTGGTCATCAGGATCGGACGCAGCCGGTCCCGGTTCGCCTCGAGGATTGCCGCATGCCGGTCGAGGCCCTTCCCCCGAAGCTGGTTGGTGTGGTCAATCTGGAGAAT
>JAFLEG010000307.1 GCA_017302195.1 Verrucomicrobiota bacterium | reverse complement strand
GGGTCTCGAGTCCGGCCTTCACCGCCGGCCATTCGGAATCGAGCACGCTGTAATACACCGTGTCCCGGATCCAACCGGTCCACAGGATCATGTGCCGCCGCAGCGTGCCTTCCTCCCGGGCGCCGAGGCGAAGGATGGCCGTCCGTGAACGCTGGTTTCTGGCGTCGGCCTTCAGTTCCACCCGGACGCAGCCCAGCGTCTCGAAGGCGTGCCGGAGCAGGAGGTACTTCGCCTCCGTATTGAGGGCGGTGCGCCGCCAGGGCTTGCCCAGCCAGGTGGCACCGATCTCCACCCGCCGGTGGGCGGGATCCACATTCATGAAGCGGGTGCTGCCCGCCACCGTGCCCGACATACGGTCCACGATGGCGAAGGGGATCGAGACGCCCGCCGCGGCCTCCCGGAGCGCGGTGCGGATGTAGTCCATCATCTCCCCGGGGTTCGCGACCCGGTGGGGCACGAATTCCCAGAGATCGGGCTCCAGGCCGACGGCGCAGAGCCCGGGGTGATGCGATTCCATCAGGGGCTCGAGACGGACGCTGTGGCCCTCAAGGACCGGGCAGCCGGGAACTCCGGGATTCATGCGCAGGCAGGCAGACGGACTATGGCTTCAGTCGGTCCTCCGGGCGTTCGGGTCCCGGGGTGGCCTGGATGTCGAGCTTCAGCACCACCTGGTCACGGATCAGGTCATTGGGCATGCCCGGGAAGTTGATGTTGAAGTCGCGGCGGTTGATGGCGAACTCCGCCTTCAGGCCCACCGCCTCCGGGCTCACGGTCACTTCCGCGGGAAAGGTTACCCCCTTGGTGACGCCGTGCAGGTTCAGGTTCCCCGAAACGGTGTGACGTCCGCCGGCCGGCTCCACGGAGGTGACCGTGAAGGTGCTCACCGGATACTGCGCCACATCGAAGAAATCGGGGCTGGTGAGGTGGCCGGTCAGCTTCTCGTTGTCCGACCAGGTCGAGCGCATGGCGATCTTCAGCTCGGGGGCGCCGGCCAGCTTGCCCTCGGCGATGCGGAAGGTTCCGGCAAAGTTGGTGAAGCCGCCGCTGTGGCTTCCGGTGACCTTGGATCCGGTGAACCCGAGGGTGGAGCCGGAACGGATCACATATTCGACCCCGCCGCCGGCCGCGCCCGCGGTTCCGGCGGGCACCGGGACAGGGGCGGCTGCCGCCGATTTGTGCACCCCTTCCGAAGGATCCTTGCAACCGGCAAGCAGCAGGGTGACGAGGATTGGCAGGCCCAGGCGTGAAGCAGTCATGGTGTTGCGGAGACTGCGAGGCCTGCGAGAGCCGTCAATTCGCAACTCGATCCGCAACTCGATCCTCCCACCCGCAGACGTCGGGACCCGGCCGGGGAAACATCCCCATCAGATGCCGAAGGCCTTCTGCATCTGCTCGCGCACCTTTTTGAGGCGCGCCACGTCACCTCCGCCCACCTCGGCGGTGGCCCATCCGGAGAATCCGATGTCCGACAACGCCCGGCGCACCTGATCCCACGGGAGATCGTCGTCCGGACTGGTGATGTCCACGAACTCGTTCTTCGCGCGGCTGAAGCCCTTGACGTCGAGCTTCACGCAGCGGGGGCCGAAGCCGCGGATCCATTCCGAGGGCTGGCCGTACTTCCAGTGGTTGCCGATGTCGTAGTACATGCCCACCCAGGGGCTGCGGAAGCTGTCCACAAACTCGATGAACTGTTCCGGACCCTGCTCCGGCTTGCCGTTGTGGTCGTAGAACATCTGGTTCCAGACGTTCTCAATGAGGATGGGCTGGCCGTAGATCGCGGCGAGGGGCAGGAGCCTGCGGATCTCGTTGCGGGCCCGGTCGGCCGTCTCCTGCGGGGTGCCGTCGCCGCCGCTGCCCACCACGATCAGCACGCCGCTGCCGCCCGCGGCGTGGGAGACCCGGATGCAGTGCTCGATGTTGGCGCGCCCGGTGTCACGGTCCGCCGCGTTGGCGCTGGTGAGGCGCTTCTGCCAGTGGGCGTGGTTGATGGCGTTGTGGACGAAGACGCCCGACTGCCGGACGGCGTCCCGGGCCTGTTCCGCGGTGTAGTCGGCCGCCTGATCGAGGTCCACGCCGTCGAGTCCCGCCTCCGCCGCCATGCTGAGACGGTCGGCCAGGGAGAGCTTCTTCCCGCCGGACTCGGCCGTGATCATGCCCAGCTTGCAGGACAGCAGCAGCCGCTTGCCTTCGGGCGGGGTGACCACCTTGGAGGACGGCGGCGCCGGGGACGTCTGGGCCACCGCCGTGGTGGCGGAGGCGGCGAGGGCCGGGACGGCGGCGGCGGTCAGGAAACGGCGGCGGGACAGAGAGGAGGAATTCATGCGGGGCGTGCGATGATCTGTGGCAAGCTTTGTGATTCCCGGCACCTGGCGCAATGCCCGGAACAGGGTTTGCGAGCGCACCTCCGGACACCATGCCTCCCGGCAGCGGTGCCAAGAGGCCAGTTCTGGACATCCGGATTCTCGCCACTCATTGTCCCCACAGGTGAAATTCCCATTCCTGGCCCTCGGTGCCCTTGTTGCCCTCCACCCCTCCCTCTCCGGTTCCCAGACCGCCGTCGTTTGGGATGGTTCCCAAGCCGATCATTTCAGCCATGACGACGGGGCCTTCACGCTCGGATTCCAGTTTCGCGCCACGTCAGACCTCACCGTCACAGCACTCGGGGCCTACGACTACCTGGGGGACGGCTTCGCGACATCGCACACCGTCGGAATCTGGAGGGCGGACGGCGGAGATCCGATTGCCACGACCACCCTTTCCGCGGGGACCACCGCATCCCTGAGGGGGCAGTTCCGCTTTGGGGACATCCCCGGGGTGACCCTGAGCGCCGGAACCGAGTACGTGATTGGCGCCTCCGAGTTTTTTGGCGCCACCAAAGACATCTACACCGGCGGCATCCCGGTTTCCGCATTCTCCGTGGATCCGAACCTCACCTTTCTGGGTGCCCGGGGTTCCGGGGAGGCGGACGGGCTCAACTTTCCCGGGGTCCATTTCGATCCGGGCTCGCCAACCACCTTTGGCGCCAACTTTGAGTTCGTCGTCGTTCCGGAACCCTCCGTCGCCGCGTTGCTGGCGGTCGGCGGCCTGGCAGGCGCCGTTGCCCTTCGCCGGCGTTCAGGATCGGGCGGCGGGGCGGTGGTTCGAAAGGATTCAACCTTACCGCGCCGTTCCTGGTAATGATTATTAACGTAAACATAATTACCGAGCCACAGAAGCTGGCCCTGCTGGCCCTGTCTGCCGACGGTCATCTGGCCAGGGCCGAGGTCGTCCGGGACGTGGTGGAGCGATAGACTCATCCCGGGTATCCCGATGACCACCATTGCCAACTGCTTCGACCTCGATGAGGCACTGCGTCTCCGGATGCGCCTGGAGGCTGCCGGGATTCCCGCGATAATCCCCGATGAAACCATGGCTGCCCTGGAGCCCTTTCTTTTTCTGACACCCAGCGGAGTCCGCCTTCAGGTGTCACCGGAGCACGCCGCAGAGGCGAAGCGGGTTCTGGCCGAGCCGTGAGCGGAGGCCGACCGACCCTCCACCCGGAATCTCGCCCCGCACCCCTGGAGGGGTTTGCCCTCGCGCCCCGACCACGGTTCACTGGCGCCGATGTTCCGGCCCGCTGAAGAGGCATCCGCCCCGGACCTGGTCCGCCAGGTGGAGGAGATCTTTTCCCCGACGGGGTTGTTCTCCCGGGCGAAGAACTTCGAGTTCCGTCCGCAGCAGCAGGCCATGGCGGTCGCCGTGGCCCGGGCGCTGGTGGCCCGCGAGCCGCTGGTGGTCGAGGCGGGCACCGGCGTGGGGAAGAGCTTTGCCTACCTGGTCCCGTCCATCCTGTACGCGGTCGCACAGCGGCGGAAGGCGGTCATCTCCACGCACACCATCAACCTGCAGGAGCAGTTGACCGAGAAGGACCTGCCGCTGCTCCAGAAGGTGCTGCCCGCGGAGTTCCGCTTCGCCATGCTCAAGGGGCGCCAGAACTACCTGTGCACCCGCCGGCTCCAGAAGGCGCTGCTGCAGGCGGATTCCCTGTTCACCTCCCCGGAGGTGTCCGAGCTGCGCCGGATCGCGGAGTGGGCGCAGTCCACCACCGATGGATCCCTGAGCGACTTTCCCGAGGAGCCCGATCCCAAGGTGTGGGAGCATGTATGCTCGGAGCGCGGATTGTGCACCCCGAAGAAGTGCGGCCATGCCAGCGACCTGGTCGCCTCGGGCAATGTCTGCTTCTTCCAGCGGGCGCGGCAGCGGATCCTTGCTGCCGATGTCCTGGTGCTGAACCACACGCTGTTCTTCACCCTGCTGAACGGCGTGGACGACGAGGAGAACCGTGAGGGGGTGCTCTTCAAGAATGACTTCGTCGTTTTCGACGAGGCGCATACCGTGGAGCAGGTGGCGGCCCGGCACATCGGGGTGAGCGTCAGCAGCGGAGGCATCCGCTACGCCCTGCAGCGGCTCTGGAATCCGCGGACTGAAAAGGGGCTGCTGTCCGCACTGCGCCGGGGCGACTCCGTGCAGGCGGTGGCGGAGGTGCTGAAGCAGAGCGACCAGTTCTTCCAGCATGTGGAGACGGCCTGCGAGGGGCTGTCCCGGACCGCGGTGCCCGACCGGCCGTCGCTGCCCCAGGACGGCGCCCCGGGACGGTTCCCATCCGACCGCGTCTGGAAGGAGCTGCGCATCCGGCGTCCGGACCTGGTTGAGGACACCGTCACGCTGTCCCTGCAGCGGTTGCGCGAGCAGTTGCACGAGGTGGTGCAGGCCACCGATGACCGGGAGACGGGGGAGGAGGTGGTGGAGGCGATGCGCCGGCTTTCCGAACTGCGGCTGGCGGTGCAGACCTTCCTGCGTCAGGAAGCCGAGGACCATGTGTACTGGGTGGAACGTACCGGACGGACCCAGCGGACGCTGTCCCTGAACGCGGCGCCGGTGGATGTCGCGGAGTTTCTCCGGGCGCGCCTCTTCGGGGCCAATACCAGTGTGGTGATGACCAGTGCGACGCTGGGCATCAGCGACCGGTCCGGGAGCGGAACCACGGCGCGCCCGCCCGGCGCCACGTTGAGCGCGGGCGAGTCGCCGTCACTGCGGTACTTCGCCCGCCGGGTGGGCGGCGAGGCGGCGCGTGGACTCCAGGTGGGCTCGCCCTTCGACTATGAACGCCAGATGCGCCTTTTCGTGGCCGGCAAGATGCCGGATCCCCGGGACCCCGGGTACGAGGATGCCCTGGTCCGCTGGATCGAGCACTTCGTCGAACGGACGCACGGCAAGGCCTTCGTGCTCTTCACGAACACGCGCCTGATGCAGCAGGTTGCCGGACGGATGGAGGCGTTCTTCGACCGGCTGGGACTGGAGTTCTTTGTCCAGGGCACCGGCATGCCAAGGTCCACCATGCTCGAGAAGTTCAAGCAGGACGTGGATTCCGTGCTCTTTGGCACCGACTCCTTCTGGCAGGGTGTGGATGTCCCCGGTGAGGCGCTCAGCAACGTCATCATCACGCGGCTCCCCTTCGCGGTGCCCGATCATCCGCTGATCGAGGCCCGGTTGGAGCGCATCGAGGCAGACGGCGGCAAGCCGTTCTTCGAGTTCAGCCTGCCCGAGGCCGTGCTCAAGTTTCGTCAGGGAGTGGGACGGCTCATCCGCACCCGGGATGACTCCGGGATCGTGGTGGTGCTCGACAACCGGGTGCTGACCAAGCGCTATGGCCAGCAGTTCCTGGATGCCATCCCGAAGTGCCCGGTGGAGGTGGTCTGAGCTGGGGGCTCTGTGCCGCCGCACGGGATGCGGGGCCCCCGGGTTCCGGGCATCCACCGCCCCGTTTGCCGTATGGAATGAGATGACGCAGGGTTGAATGTCCCGCAATTCGCGGCAGTCTGTGGTGCTCCGCCGCTAAACCGGCGGACCACTAAACGTCATGACCGTCATGAAATCCCCCGCTGTACGCTGGCCCGCCGGGCTCCTCGCCGCCGTCACGTCGCTCGCCCTGTGG
>JAFLEG010000306.1 GCA_017302195.1 Verrucomicrobiota bacterium | reverse complement strand
ACCACCGAGAGGCGGTCGCCGCGCAGGGTGATCACGAAGCGGGTCCATTCGCCGATGGGGCGGTCGGCCTTGAGGCGCGGGGCCAGTGCCGCCCGGATCCCGGGGGGCAGGGTGGTGTCCTCGCGGTAGCCGTACACCTCGCCGGAGCCGGCCGGCCAGCACCAGATGTTCACCTGGCTGCGGTCGTTCCCCCGGAGATAGATGCCGCTGTCCCCGGCATTGGGCACGCGCTGGGTGCGCGCGGTGCCATCGGGGTTGCGGGCCACGGCGCCGTCCGGTCCGAGGACCGGCAGGTCGGCATCCGAGGGCTTGGCCATCCAGCGCCAGTCGGCCACCAGCACGAAGTCCCCAAATTCCTCATCGGTCCACAGGTGGGGCTCGGTATCCCCGCGGCCGCCGTCGTGCTCCAGGATCCAGTCCGCCGCCTTCCAGTGCCGCAGGACGTCGGGCGTCTGCTGCCAGCCGGTGAGGTCGCGTCCGTTGTAGAGCGGACGGAACCCCTCGTCCGGCGTGGCAATGTGCACCGGCTCCAGTGCCGTCGCGGCGGGAAGCTCCTGGACGCGCAAGTTGCGGAACTCCACCGGCGAGCCCTCGGACTCCAGGCAGAGGTAGCCCTTGCGCGGGGATCCGTTGGTGCCGCGGGTGACGACCTGTCCGTTCACGGCCAGGGCGATGGCGCCGTCCACGCACTCGATGCGGTAGTGGTTCCACTCCGGGGACGGCTTCACGCGTTTCTCGACGGGAAAGGCCCGGTCCCCGCCGCGGCCGTTCAACGGGGTCATGCGTGCCCCGTGGATGGGGAAGATGTCGCCGTCGGAGGTGAACCAGTCGCCCTCCTGGCCGTCGAGCACCTGCACCTCGATGCCGCGGATGAAGGGTTGTCCGCGCGCGGTCAGGGCGTCGGCCCAGACAAACACGCCGGCATTGCCCTTGGGACGCAGGTGCCGCCACTCCAGCTCCACGATGAAGTTCTGATACATGCGCGTGGTGCGCAGTTCCCCGATGGGCGCCCCCGTGCAGTACAGCACGCCGTTGGTGGCGGTCCAGGTGTCGGGGGCGCAGTTGACATTGACCCAGCCGTCGAGGTTGCGCCCGTTGAACAGTGGCACGAAGTCCGCGGCCCGGGCGGAGATGCCAGCGGAAAGCGACAGGAGCAGGATGAGGAGGGCACGCGGATGGTTCATCATCGGAGAGGCAGTGGAACAACAATGACGCAAATACGCGACGGGAGAACCACTGGGGAGTGGAGGATGTCGCTGGCGGGCCTTGGTGTCTTCGCAGTGTTGCGGAGACGCCGCGTTGTGGCTGCGAACCGGGCGGTAATTCCTGGGCCTCGAGCACGTCGGATCCAACGCCAAAGCGGTGGCAAGCCACCGCAGTCCCAGGACGCGCGTCCTGATTCCCTGGTGGGCAAGCCTCCGGGCCCGTCATTGAGCCGGAATCTCGTTGAGCCAGTAGTAGGCGACGGTGTGCAGCAGCCGTTCGCCGGAGGCCGAGCGCACGCCGGGGAGTTTCAGTTCGTGCACGTGGCCCGGCGTCAGCTTCACGCGCAGGCGCACGCTGCGCCGGTCGGCGGCGACGGTGGCCGACTCGATGGGGGGTGCCACCTTGTCCACCTCGGGAGAGCCGTAGCTGGACTGAAAGATGTAGGTGTAGTTCTCGAAGCCATACGAGGCCGGGTTCCCGGCAGCGGCCGGGTCCACAGGCTCGGTGAAGGTCAGTTCAAAGCCGTCCGGACGGGCCTTCATTTCGTGCACCTCGAAAGGCGTCCGGCCACTCCAGAAGAGGCGTTCCAGCGAGAACGGCTTCCCGCCGCGGGCGCCCCAGCCGCGGTCGGTGCCCCCGATGAATAGGGAGCCGTCGGGTGTCAATTCCAGGCTGAGCGATCCCGAGGCTTGTCCCTCGCGGAACGGGAAACAGGCGCCCTGGTACACGCCGTTCACGCGCTCCAGGAAGACCCGCATCACCAGGCTCCAGGTCTGGTCGGCCACGAACAACTGGTTGGTGAAGGGGCCGAAGCGGCCGCCGGTGTAGTCGTTGGCGATGCCGGCCGCACTCTGGCCGAGCTTGTTGTAGGGAAAGGCGATGGCGGGCGGGACCAGTTCGGGGATGCGTCCGCGTTCCACCGCGATGCGGCTGCCGCTGACCGGTTCCTTCGGGGCCGCGCCGAGATTGGTGGCCTGGGCATACCACTTGAACCCGCCGGGGTGTCCGACGAATCCGCCGGGAACCAGCGGCTTCAGCCAGCAGGTGCCATTCCACGGACCCTGGTTGTCGGTGTAGAACATGTCGCCCAGCGCGTTGGTGGCGATGCCGCCAGGGGAGCGGAGTCCGCTGGTGGTGGGGATCACCCGTCCGTCGGGCGTCACCCGCAGCGCCCAGCCGCGGTAGAGGCTGTCGCTGTTGAATGATCCGGTGAGGCACAGAGCCACCCAGATGTTGCCGTCGCGGTCCGGCTTCGAGCCGAAGGCGTATTCGTGGTAGTCGCCGTTGATGCCCCAGCCGTCGGCCACCGTCTCCACCTGGTCTGCCTTGCCGTCGCCATCGTTGTCCCGGAGCCGGGTCACCTCGCCACGCTGGGTGGCGTAGATCCAGCCATCGCCCGGAGTCCACAAGCCGAGCACTTCATGCAGCCCGGAGGCAAACAGGGTGAAGGTGACGTTGGTGGGCGGATTCTGGAATGCGCCGCTGACCAGGTAGATGTTGCCGAGGCGTGTCGAGACCGCCAGTCGCTGGTCCGGCAGCAATTGGATGGCCCCCGCCTCGAGCATGATGCCCTCCGGGATCGGCAGGGTGACCAGCGGATAGTACATCGCTTCCCGTTCCGCCTGTGTTGGGGCGGCGGCCAGGGACGGGAGCAACAGGAGCAGGGCCAGAATGCGGGAAGTCATCGGGACGAAAAGGGTCTGGGGTCTGGGATCTGGGGTCTTGGGAAGACGCGGAGTGCACGGGTCTTCACGGGGTAGGAAATGAGATGACGACGCGTCCATCTTTCGGGCTGAAAACTGAAAACTTGAGACTGCAAACTTCCCAATCACCACGTGAGTTCCTCCCGGAAGGTCCCCGGCACGCTCACCGGGACGCGCAGTTCGCCCTGGACCAGTACCGGAGCGCCGGAGCCTTCGAGGCGCATCCGGAGCTGCTTGTTGAGGATCCATCCGCCATCGGATCCCGCCGCGACGTCCCGGCTGGCGGCGCGGAACCAGACCGGGCCCGGGGCGGTGCCGCTCAGGCGGAAGGTGCGGACCAGGGTCATGTCCACATCGCCCGGGCGGGGCTCGATGGATTCCTCCACCGTCACGTCGCCGAAGCGGTAGCGGAAGGCCGGACGTCGCCCGGCGTCAAACTGGTAGCCGAGGAAGCGGTAGCCGGCGGCGGTTCCGGTCGCGGTGGGCCACGGTGAATCGGGGGCGGGAAGCACGGCGAAGGGCGGGCCGGACGGCAGCGCCACGCGGTGATCGCCCAATGGCGGCTCGAAACCCTCGCCGCGTCCGGTGGAGTGCCGGGCGCCGTCCATGAAGCTGCCCTGCCAGATCAACGCCAGGCGCATGGCCGCGGCATCGAAGGCCAGGTTGGCCTTCTCCGGGTAGCCGACACCGATGGCCCGGGTGCCGGCACCCTCGATGAAGTTGCGGTAGATCATCGGCTCGCCGGACGGCACCAGTTCCTGGCGTCCGCGGATGAGTCCGGTGGGCACATCCGCCTCGGCCCCCGCGGCGAGGTAGGCCCAGAGCGCGCGGATCTGTGCGTCGGTGTCCCCGGCGAGAATGGTGTCATTCACGGCCTGTCCTTCGGGCCAGAAGGTCGGCATGCGCGTCCCGGGGCGCAGGGCGGCCGGGTCCGGGAGGTAGCGGCGGAACCAGTCCCATTCCAGCCGGTGGGCCATGGTGTCGAGTCCGAGCGCGGGAATGCCCAGTGACCCGTACTTGCCGAAGGTGTGGCAGGCGACGCAGGCCAGCCCGTCATTGCCCACCAGTTTCCATCCGAACTTGGCGTCGCGCTCGGTGGTGGCGGGGGCGTCCGGGGCGTCCGGACGCCGATCGGTGGCCCGGAAACTGGCCGGAAGCGTCGCCACGGCGGCCGCCCCAAACACCGGCATGCGGGTCGCCATGTAGGGCCGCACCTTGGAACCCTTTGCCAGCACTTCGGTCATCCACTCGGGCTTCAGCTTGGACCCGACCCCGTTCAGCGCGGGCGGGATCCGGCCCTCCTCGCCGAGATCCGCCTCACCGACCAGGGCGAACCAGTCTGCATGCCCGGTCGCGCCTGGCCCGCCGACGCCATCGCGGGCGTGGCAGGCGTAGCATTGCAGGCGGCTGAGGGTGGACTGGATCTGCCGTTTGGGGTCGAGGGGCGTCGTCAGATCCTGAACGGATCCCAGCGTTTTCCGGAGCTGCCGGCGCTGGGAGGCATCGAGATTGAAATGGGGGGTTGGAACGGAAGGGGGCGCTATCGGCCGCAGGCTCCCGCGGACGGCATCGCTTGGGTCACCTGCTTCTCCCTTCGCCTGGAGGCAGCCCGAGCTCTTTCGACCGGCCACTGCAGCCAGGGAAGGGAGGCCTTCAGTCTCCCCGGCCGGCAGCCCATCGCCTCCATGGCAGGCGCCGCAGTTCAGCTTCGAGAACCACTCCCGGCCCTTGGACACCTGTGCCGGATCCAGCGACAGCGGGGCATGTCCCACCGGCAGCATCGGACGCGCATGATGGCGGAGAACGGACGCGGGAATGTCCTCCCGGGCGATGCCCGGGCCCGCCCACTGGACCCGCAGCTCAAACCCGCCGGCAAGCTGGCAGAAGAGGACCTGGAAGGAGTGATACCCTGCCGTCAGTTGGATCTTTCCGGAGCGGGTTTCGGCCCCGTGCTCGCCGTCATTGTCCACCACCACCCGGTCGTCCACCCGCACCTGGGAGCCGTCATCCGAGCGCGACCAGAAGGTGTACTCGCCGTCGGCCGGCACGACGATGCCACCGGTGAAGCGGAGTCCGAAGCTGCCCTCCCGCGTCACCATGCCGGTCGCAATGCGGTCCGTGACCCCGGAGGCGGTCGGCGTCGCCTGGGCGAGGTCCGCGCAGCGGGGGAAGCGGCCCTCGAAATAATCCCAGCGAAGTCCGGCCACCGGAGCCGCCTCGGTAGCCGGTGCGGCGAGCTGATCCCGGAGCAGGTAGATCGCCAGATCGGTGGCCTCGGCTTCACTGAGGTTGAGGGAAGGCATCCGGCCCGAGGGACGATGCGCCGCCGGGTTCTGGAGAAAGCGCACCAGTTCGCCGGCCGGGTACTTGCGCGCCAGGTCGCCGAGCGGAATGGCATTGGTCCGGGCGGACTGGAATGCCGCATCGTTGGCCGGGCCGGCCGTCATGGGGGCATGGCAGGCGACGCAGCCCAGGGAATGGTAGAGCCGGGCGCCGGATTCCGCGCGGGCCGGATCCGCACTGACCGCCGCTGCCGGACCGGGAGGCTGGATGGAGACCAGGAACTGGGTCAGCGCCTCGATGGCCTGTGCGCGTTCCGCCTCCGGCACACCGTGCAGGACGTCGGGCATGAGGGTGCCGGGCTTGGAGGCGGACGGATCGGCTAGCCAGGTGCGGATCCAGGCGGGAGCGAGGCGGAGCCCGTTCGTGCCCAGGCGGGGGGCAGGGCGCGACTGCAGTCGTGCGGCGACCGCTTCGGGTGCGGCATGGCAGGCGATGCAGTTCAGTTCCCCGAGCAGCAGTTCGCCGGAATCCAGCGCGGAGGCGCCCGACAGCGCCGCCGTCACCGAGGCGGCGGCCGGCAGCCGGATCAGGTCGGAACCCGGCACGACGGCGAGGCAGGCGAGGGCGAGGGGAAGCCACCGGGAACGATGCGCGCGGATCACGCGCGCAGGGTAGGGGGCCGCCGCGGCTGCCGTCGAGTTTCGGCGAGGATCATGATGTGGGTGTCATACCGGTTTGCGCGGACCGGGCGGTCCCGCCACCGGATTGCCATCGGCCGTTTCA
>JAFLEG010000305.1 GCA_017302195.1 Verrucomicrobiota bacterium | reverse complement strand
GAACGCCGGCGTCGCCGCGCCACCCGGGAGCCGCTCCAGCACCTTGCGCCCAGTCCCCAGCTCGATCTCTTTTCGGGATGATCGGTTTCCGGGGTTGTCAGGAACGGGCGGCCTGGTGTGCCATGGATCAACGCTTCCCGACGATGCCTTCCCTTCCCGCGCCGATCCTGATCCTCCTTGCGACACTGCTGCTGGCCGGCGGTGGTTGCTGCACCGCGCTCCGTCCCGGCGCCGGGCACTCCGCCCTGCGGCAGTCGCTGATCCTTCACGCCTCCTTCGACCACGGACTGGACGCCGACTTCGCGGTGGGTCCGCGGGGGCTCTCGAATGCGCCTTCGATGCAGCAGCGGGACGCGGCCGTCGCCGGACTTCCGGCGGGAGGCGAGGTGCGGCTCGCGCCCGGTGAGGGACGCTTCGGCGATGCGCTGCGCTTCACGCGGCGGGAAAGCCCGCTGGTCTTCTTCTCCGGGGACCGGAACGCGGGATACCGCGGCTCCGGGTGGAGCGGCACGGTGTCCTTCTGGCTCCGGGTGGACCCCGCCGCGGAGCTGGCGCCCGGATACTGCGATCCGATCCAGATCACGCCCCGCTCCTGGAACGATGCCTCCTTCTTCGTGGAGTTTGAGAAGCGCACCAATGACGTGCCGTTCCGCCTCGGCGCCTACGCGGACTTCGCCGTGTGGAACCCGGCCAACCGCAAATGGGATGACATGACGGCGGCGGAGAAGCCGCTGCTCACCGCGCCGGAGGGGCCCTTCGGCGCGGGGCGCTGGACGCATGTGGCGTTCACGTTCGACCACTTCAACACGGGGCGCGACGACGGCATGGCCCGCCTGTATCTGGATGGCGTCCCGGCCGGCACGATTGGCCCGCGCCGTCAGACCTACACCTGGGACGAGGCGCGCTGCCTGATCATGCTGGGGGTGGGCTATCTGGGCCTCTGGGATGAGCTGGCCCTCTTCGATCGGGCGCTCACGCCGTCCGAGATCGCCGCCGTGTACGCGCTGCCACACGGCATCGCGGACCTGCGCTGAAACGGCTCCGGTGAACTCGCCCATGGAACCCGGAGTCCTGCCGGCCGGCCGTCCGCCGAAATCGGGATGGAAAAAGCATCTGGGCGCCCTGGGCGTCGTCGGACTGCTCCTGCTGAAGTTCGGATCCAAGATCAAGTTCCTGATCCTTCCGCTGCTGAAATTCATTCCGATCGTTCTGACCTCCGGCGGATCCATGCTGCTCATGGTCGCGGTATATACCGGACTCTGGGGATGGAAGTACGCCGTCGGCTTCGTGCTGCTGATGCTGCTTCACGAATGAGGCCACCTGCTGGCGGCCAAGGCCTTCGGTCTCCCGGTGGGCGCACCGGTGTTCATCCCCTTCATGGGCGCCTCCGTCGCGCTCAAGGAGGCTCCCAAGAACGCCTGGATCGAGGCCTGCGTGGGCATCGGGGGACCGTTGCTGGGATCGGCTGCTGCCGCCGCCTGTCACGGCGCGGGCATCGCCCTGGGACAGCCGCTGCTGGTGGCCCTGGCCTGGACCGGCTACTGGCTCAACCTCTTCAACCTGGTCCCAATCGGACCGCTGGACGGCGGGCGCATCGCCACCGCGCTGTCGCCATGGCTGTGGCTTCCGGGCCTGGCGATCATGGGCTGGCTGGCGTGGATCCGGCCGTACAGCTTCATGATCTGGCTGGTGCTGCTGCTCTCCCTGCCGCGGATCGTCTCGCTCTTCCGGCGGCGCACCGACGAGGAGCAGCGCTTCTATGAAGTGTCTGCGGAGCGGCGCTGGGTGATGGCCGCCCTGTATTTCGGCCTGATCGCCGGGCTGTTCTACGCGATGAATGTCTCCGAGGCGCAGCTCCGCGAGGTGCGCGACCGGGGTACGGTGGTCGCCCAGGTGCGCTGATCTGGAGTCCACGGAGGGGCAAACCGCGAATGGACGCCCATCAACGCGGCTGAGGGAACGGAAGGCGCGCGGGCTGCAGAACGACCTGGAAAGGGAAGTTTAACGGCCGAGTGGATCCGGCGGCGCGGCGTCAGTGGCCGGCGCGCAGCACCACCTCGCCCTTCAGGATCTTGTTGCAGCAGGTGAGACGGAACTTTTCCGGATCCTTGTTCCACTGGTCGAGCACATCGAGCTCGTCCGGGGTGGGCTCGGTGAGGTTCTCCATGCCACTGACCACCTCGGCGACGCAGGTGCCGCAGGAACAGTTGAAGCAGCCCGCCTCCATCTCCACACCGGCCGCCTCGCCGGCCTCGATGAGATTCTCGCCATCGGGCACGTCGGCAGAAACCTGGGCGGGGAGGAGGGTGATCTTGGCCATGGCGCATTGGGGAGCTGCAAACGCTCCCGGACCGACAGCTTGGGTCAAGCGGCGCGCCCTGTCCAATCACGCCGGGACTACGGAAGCTCCGTCAGCCGGAAAAGGGCCGCCGGCTCGGTGAGGTCCACCGTCCGTGGATTGGATGCCGATGCGGTGCCCGGATCCAGATCCATCCAGGGCGATCCATCCAGGGATCCCCGCGTCTCCAAGCGAACCGTGGGATCTCCGGGCCAGAAAAGCTCGGCCTGACCTCGGTCCGTCACGATGAAGAGCTGGGGTGCGATGCGGGCCTGGGCCAGGTTGAGTCCGTCCCGTCCGGCCTGGAAGATGGCCGACGCCTCGAAGGCGGTGAGGGCGCGCCGCCAGATGCCAAGGTCGTCCATTCGCGCGCCAAGGGCGGAGGCGCCGCCCTGATCGAAATAGACCCCGGTGCCATCCTGACCGATGTTGACCGCCCAGCCCGGCTGCCGCGTGGACCGCGGACTCGAGTGCTGAAACGGCAGGTCTGCGGTGTCCACCGTGCCTTCCACGTACAGCGGTGTCCGGTTCACCTCGGCCCCGTCCACGTAGAGAATCACCCACGCACGCTCGCCCGGCAGCGCCCGCTGGACGCTGACCAGCACGTGCCGCCAGCGCCCGCCCCGCAGCAGGGGAGTGCGGGCGGTGGTGAACATGTCGGCGCCGTGGCGCGGCCCGGTGAGGTTGACCCGGAATGTTCCCGCCCCCTGCATGCTGATCGCCCAGCCCGCATTGTGACTGCGGAACCAGTCCTTGTTGGAAAGAAACGGCAGGTCACCCTCCTGGGTCTGGAAGGAGGTCCAGAACGACACCGAGAAATCCTGCGTGCCGTCCCAGCGGAGGTCCTCCGGATACCCCAGCGTGGCGTACTCGAAGGCGGTGCCGTTTCCGCGGGTGGTGTACTCGAACGCCGTTCCCAGCAGTCCCGGGGCAAAGGTGGGGGTCGGACGCGCGTTCGGACCATTGGTGGCGTAGCGCGCGTGGTTGCCGCGTCCGGA
This sequence comes from Verrucomicrobiota bacterium, assembly GCA_017302195.1. Lineage (GTDB taxonomy): Bacteria > Verrucomicrobiota > Verrucomicrobiia > Limisphaerales > UBA9464 > UBA9464. The sequence goes on along the minus strand of JAFLEG010000305.1, from coordinate 2,642 downwards.
GCGGTCCTGGAAATCCCCGTCGAAGGGCAGATGCACCACCAGGTCGTGGGTCAGTGCCGTCGCCACCACCCGCACCCGGACCGGCGCGCTGGTCAGCGATCCGAAGGCGTTGCGGACCACCGCCTGCCAGGTGCCTGAGTCCTGGAACCGCACCGGATCCAGGGACAGCCCTGGTGCCGCCAGGGTCGCGGCGCGGGTGCCGTTTCGAAACCACTCCCAGCTCATCGGGCGGCCGCCAAGGGCGCGGGCCTGGAGCCCGGTTGCTCCTCCGGGATCCACGACGGCGGCCACCGGCCCGGAAACCCATTGCGGCCGGGTGATCACCCGGACCGCCGTCGGCAGACTGGTGCGCGTCTCAGCGCCTCGGCGCACGACAACCCGGTACTCCCCGGAGTGCCCGGAGCCCACCGCTTCAAACCTCAGGAGGCGTTCCAGGGCCCCGGGAATTTCGACACCATCCCGCGTCCACTGGTACGTCCAATCCCCGTCGTCCATCACCGCCTCCAGGGACAGGTCCAGACCGGCCTCCACTTCCGGGCCTGCGGGCTGCCGGACCACCCGGGGCAGCCCCTCGGCCGGGTCCTCGGGCAGCAGGGGCGCCCCGGAACGCGTCCACGCGAAGCTTCCGGTCAGTTCTCCAGGCGCCGGGGTGCCGACCTCAAGGGGATGGGCGCTGTCCACCACCACCGACCCCGCACCGCTGTCGAATCGGTAGTAGGCGATCAGCCCGGACTCATCGCCCCGCAGGCTGCGGAAGCGCCGATCCGCGATCTCCGGCGATCCCAGGCGGCGATTCCAGATCGAGACCTCGTCCATCTGTCCCCGAAAGAACGACGGTCCGGTGCCCGGGTACTCGCCCAGCGTCAGGGGGTGCTGGGCGGTGGTCGCTCCGGCCGGCCCGGTCCACGACCGTGCGTCGCGCAGAATGCCGTCCACATACAGGCGCCCGCCATCCGCCCCCACGGTGAACGCGAGGTGATGCCATTGTCCGTCGGTGACGCGCCCGCCATCCATGCCGTCGGCGCCATCCCACACCGAGTTGGTGTAGTTCACCAGGTACCAGGCGCGGAGGTTTCCGTTGCGCAGATACAACTGCCAGCCGCTATGGGCGCCGGAAACATACTTGGTGACCAGTCCGGCAGCCCCGTCCGACTGCGTGGATTTCATCCAGAGGGTCACCGTCAGCGGGTACGCGTTCAGCGCTTCCCGATGAGGCACGGTCGCCACCGCATCGCGCCCGGAGAACACCAGGCAATGACCGGGACCGGGTTCGACGGCGCCGGCGAACAGGCTTCCGGTCATCAGGAGGCCGCTCAGCATCGTCGTCCGGAATCGCTTCATTGGCAGGCAACCGTGACGACCCGTCGGTCCGGATTCAAATCCACACTCCAAGGAAGGTCCCACAATCTCATCCCGCCAATACCCGGGCCTCCGCGCCCCGGTTCATCGAGACCTCGCGTTCGTATCGCCGGATCTCCTCCAGCCAGCGATCCCCCACGGGGACCGAGTGCGCCTCGCAGAAGTGGTCCCAGATCGCCCCCGCCGGCAGTCCCTTGGCCTCCTCCTGCAGCGCCAGCCGGGCGGTGCGGTCCCCGCGGCGTTCTGCCTCCCGGATTCCCGGAGGCTCCAACAGGGCGATGAGCAGCGCCCGCTGGAGGGCGCGCGTGCCGATGACCCAGGCGGCCACCCGGTGGATGCTGGCATCGAAGTAGTCCAGACCGAAGCGCACGCGCGGGAGCAGGCCGGGCGCAATCACCTCGCGGGCCAGCAGGAGCAGTTCGTCGGTAAGGGTGACCACATGGTCGCTGTCCCAGCGCACCCCGCGGCTCACGTGGAGGAGCAGCTCGGGAACGAACTGAAGCACCGCGGAGATCTTGTCCGCGACGGACTCCGTCGGATGGAAGTGTCCGGCGTCCAGGCAGAGCAGTATCCGGCGGGTGATGGCGTAGCCGAGATAGAACTCATGGGATCCCACCGTGCAGCTCTCGGCCCCGATGCCAAAGAGCTTGGGCTCGACGGCGTCGCGGTGATGACGCGCCGAGAGTGGATCGCGAAAGACGGCATCGAGCGAGTCGCACAGCCGCTCACGGTGGGCGGCCCGATCCGCCGGGGTGTCCTTGAATCCGTCGGGAATCCAGAGGTTCGTCACGCACACCGTCTTCAGCGCGCGGCCCAGCGCGGCAACCATTTCGTCGGAGTCCCGCGCGCCCAGTGCCTGCGCCGTCAGGCCGGTCGTGCCCATGCGCAGGAAGCCGAAGGCCCAGAACACGAAGGTGAACACCAGCGAGCCGACCGCCACCGCGCCGATGTGGGCCGGATCGGGAATCTGGCCGACGACCGCGGTGTCGACGGCACCGAGCAGCGGCGTCGACACGTTGGACAACATGATCGGCACCGCGATGGCCAGGATGGTGCGGTGGCTGACCGAAGTCGTCGATCCGGTGGGTGAACGCGTCATGGGTGGTGGGGACACAGGCAGGGCCGGTGCACGGCGCGTGCCCGCGCCGATGATAGACGCCGACGGCATGGCGACCGGCTACCATGCGCGCTCCGATCCACGAACCATCTGGAGACCGACCACCATGCCGCATCCCGCCATCCCCGTCGTCGATTTTGCCGGGGTCGTCTTCCACAGCCTGCAC
>JAFLEG010000304.1 GCA_017302195.1 Verrucomicrobiota bacterium | reverse complement strand
GTCCTCACTGCCGCCAAACAGCGAGCCGAGCAGCCGGAAGGGCGCGGTGGCGGCCTTGACGAACAGGCCCTTGACCGCCTGCCACACCACCTTGCCCACGCCGAACTCCGGATCATCCAGGCTGCCCCGCACCGGCACATCCAGCGTGATCCGCCCGTTGCTGTCCTTCAGCAGGGCGATGCCCAGCCGGATGGGCAGGTCGAGCAGGGGTTTTCCCTCGGCCCGGGCGCCCAGGGTCAGCCGGTCCACCACCACGTGATTCTCGCCCTGCACCTGCCGCCCCTGCACCTGGTATTTCACGTCGGCGGTGAGTCGTCCGTCCTTCAGCGGATACCCGGCGAACTTGATGGCGTACGGGGTGAAGGGAATGAGTTCGGCGTTGGTGGTGGTCACGTGCATGTCGAGCACCGGACGCGCCGGGTCCGGAAGCACGGTCCCATGGACGGCAAAGGGCGCACGCGCACCGACCCACCCGGCCAGGTCCACACGGGCGGTTTCGAGCTTCGGCCATGCCAGGTGGGTCACCTCGCCGGAGAACCGCTCCAGCGTGGTGCTGAACCCGCCGGGCACCGATTCATCGGCCGCGAGCAGGGAGGCGTTGGTGAGCGACAGCCGGGCGAGGCGGAGCTGCAGGTCGAAGGGCAGCGGCGCCGGACCCGAGGCTGCCGGGGACGTGGCGGGTGCGGGTGCGGGGGCGGGGGCGTTGGAACGGATCAGTCCGAGGACGTTGGGCTGGCCGTTGGTCATCAGCACAAAGCTGGTGGAGGGCGCCTGGAGGTGGATTTCCCCGATGGTCACGGTGGCCGGTTCCCAGGCGCCGCGGACGGCGCGGATCTCAAGCGCGTCCCACTTCAGGAAGTCCCGCTCCGCCGCGGTGTCGAACGCCAGGAAATCGTTCACCTCGACGCCGCCCTCGGTCGTGATCAGCGGGCCGCCGGGTTGGCGGTTGTACTGGGCGGTCCAGCGTCCATTCACCGTGCCGGACCGCACATCCAGGTGGACCTTGTCGCCCACATACGCCTGCAGCATCGGGAGGCGGACCTGGGCGAACTCAAAGCGGGCCGAGGCGCTGGGCGGCAGCAGCGTGCCTTCGGCGGACAGCGCCGCCGTGCCGGTCTCCCCCCAGCGCGCGGCACCCTCCAGGCGGATGGGCTGATTGGTTCGGTTGGAGGCCCCGAGCACCCGCAGATTCTCGATCAGTGCCGTGAGATGGACCGGCGACTCCGTCTGCAGGTCGCCCCACCGCAGCGTGAGCCGTTCGAGGCTCAATTCGGGCAGGTCCAACTGCCATCCGGCCAGCCGCTCGTTGACCGCCTGAATCGCGGACTCGATGAACTCGGGGCGGATCGCCCGGGCGATGTCCACCGTGCCGTCGGAGCCCCGCTGCGCGGCGAACGAGGCGTCCGCCAGATGCAGGCGCCCGACGGAAAGGCGGCGGGCCTGCAGCCCCGCCGCGATGTTCTCCAGGGTGAGGTCCTGGACCGTGACGTTGGTGCCTTCCGCCCCGGGCATCCGCACCTGAAGATTGGTCACCGCCACCAGGACATTGCTCACCACCAGATCCGGAGGGCCGTTGGGAGGCACGGTCAGCGCGTACCGGGCCTCGAGGGATATGGTGCCGGAGGTGACGTCCGCAGGCGTGGCCAGATTGAGATAGGGTCCGTGCTTGGGGATGGGAAAGGGACCCAGGGACAGCGCTCCGGAGCTGGCCGCCGGGACCACCGTGACCACGCCGTCCCAGGCGACCTGCTCGCCGGTGCTGGTGGCCAGACGGAGCGACCCCGGGGCGACGGCGTTCGAGAGCGTGGACAGGTTGGTCATTGCAACGACCAGCGGTCCGAGCGTTTTCTCAAATCGTCCGGGGATCGCCAGGTCCCTGAGCACGATCTCCCCGCCGTCCACGCGAAGATTCTGCACCACGGCCCTCGGCAGCACGGGATGGGTCGGGTTGGTGGACGGGGCCGCTGCGGATGGCAGCAGATTGGCAAGGTTCAGTGACCCGTTGCTTGCGCGCTCTACCGTCAACCGGGGCCGGAGCACCTCCAGGTCCCGGAGCACCAGGGCGCGTCTCCACAGCGAGGCTGCCTCCAGATTGGCGTGGAACCGCTCCAGGGAGGCGAAGGCGGCGCCGCCCGGCTCCGTGAGATTGAGATTGGAGATGGTCAGCGTGAGCCGGAACGGATTCATCTCGACCCGCCCCACGGAGACCGCCCGGTGGGTCAGCGGAGGCAGTTGCTTGCGGAGCTGTGCGGACACGATCCGCGGCACGACCCAGAAGCCGGCGACCATGTAGAGCAGCAGCAGGACGACGGCGGCGATCAGAAGCCGCACGGCGCGGCGGCCGTGCCAGGGCTTTGGGGAATGGCCAGGTTTCGGATGCACGGGGCGGAGCTGCGTTTGAAGTCCGGACGGTGCCGCCCTGGGAGGCGGCGTTGCTGCGTCTGGACTTCCGGCGGTTGTTGAAAGTCTGGACGGAATCCCGCGGTTGTCGAGCGGGTGTCGGGCGATGGCACTACGGCTTCAGCCGTGCCACGAAGGCCGCGAATCCCTCGGCCTGCCGGCGCAGGCGGCCCACCAGTTCGGCATCCCGGAGGCGTCCCTGGGCATCGAGCTGGTTTCCGATGCCGGGGATGAACACGCGTTCCGGAAACAGATGGGCATTGCGGTAGGCGAAGATGGCCTGGAGCTGCTCCACCGGACGCAGCGCGCCCCACATGCCGGCCGCCAGGCCCGTAAAGCACACCGGCTTCCGGTCGAAGCTCTCCGGGAACTTGAGCAGATCAATGAAGTACTTGAGCACGCCGGGCATGCCGCCGTTGTACTCGGGGGTGACGATGTGCAGTCCGGATGCGGACAGCACCGCATCGGCGAACGGCCGAAAGCCTGCCGGCTTCTCCCCGTAGCTGGCCGGCTCGAACACGCCGGCGGGCAGCGTCGCGAGGTCCAGGATTTCATGCCGAATCTTCAGTTCCGAGTAGAGCTCGGACAGGTGGCCGGTCACGCGGCGCGTGTTGCTTTCGGGGCGGTTGGTTCCGGAGAGGACGACGATCATACGCCCCGGATGCTGGGAGCTCCGCGGCCGGTGGGAAAGCAGGAAGGATTGGACCTGCGGGTCGCCGCCTGACTGCGGGGAATCTTGAAACGGGGAACGGCCTCCGGTTTCAATGCCGTCCACGGCTGTGGCGGAAAACCAGCCGATGGGGCCCCGGGTCCCGCCAATACAAACCGCACATGCCTGATTCCCTTTCCCAGTTTGCCCGGGACCTGATGGAGGACATCCGCCGGATGTCTCCCCGGAACCCCGCGGACGCCGAGGCCTGGTTTGGTGCCCAGGCCTGGCGCCTGCACCGGCTGCAGGCCGCCGCCAATCCGGTCTGCCGTGCGGCGGACGGCGCGGGGAGCCTGTCGGAAGGGGACGGCGGGGATTGGCGGACGATTCCCCCGGTTCCCGCGGCGGCCTTCAAGGAATGGGACGTCACCGCGCTGCTGGAGCCGGAGCGCCTCCGGGTCTTCTGTTCGAGCGGCACCACCGGACAGGTCCCCAGCCGGCATCACCATTCCCGGGAGTCGCTGGCGGTGTACGAGGCGTCCGTGATTTCGTGGTTTGGTCCTCACCTGGTGCCCGATGGCGACCGCGCGCCGCTCCGTTGGATGTCCCTCACGCCTGCCGCGGCTGTCGCCGCGCAATCGTCCCTGGCGCACATGATGGAAACGGTCTCACGACGATGGGAGGCATCACCGTCCGCTCCGGACCATCCCTTCTACTTCGGCACCGTGGATTCCGACGGAGCCTGGCAGGTCTCCGTGCCCGAGGTGATCCAGGCCCTGGAGGCGGCCGTTGCGGCCGGGATGCCGGTGCTGCTCATGGGGACGGCCTTCAATTGCGTCCACCTTCTGGATTCGATGGCTCTTCGTGGCCTGCGGCTCCGGTTGCCCGCGGGCTCGCGGGTGATGGAAACCGGGGGTTACAAGGGACGCTCCCGCACGCTCACCCGGACCGAGCTGCACGGGGCCATCGGGGAGCGCCTGGGCCTGCCCGCGGCCTGCGTCGTGAGCGAGTACGGCATGAGCGAACTGAGCTCTCAAGCCTATGATGGGGTGGCAGGCGCGGTGGCGTCGCCCCGGATTTTTCGGATGCCGCCGTGGGCGCGGGCCTTGGTGGTGTCGGTGGAAACGGGGCAGGAGGTGACGGAGGGCGGCACGGGGCTGCTCCGGTTGCTGGACCTGGCCAATGTCTGGTCGGCCATGGCGGTCCAGACCGCGGACCTGGCGGTGCGCCGGGGCGGTGGATTCGAGCTCCTGGGGCGCGCCCCGGCGGCAGAGGCCCGGGGTTGTTCCCTGCGGTCGCCTGACGGAGACTGACGGCATGAACCTTCCGAACCTCTATCTGGCTGACCTGCCACCCGAGGCGGTGCTGACACCGTCGCTGGTGCGCGACGCCTGCATTGCGGTGAAGCGCAACCGGGCGGTGTGGCTGGCGGAGCGTCCCACCCAGGAACTGGTGGAGCTGCTGGCCTACGCCGCGGAACGGTGGATGACGCCGGACAATGGCTTCCGGCGGCTGGCGCTGCAGCAGGGGCCGGTGGATCTCGGAATGGGATCAGCGACGCTGTCCCGGGGGCTCGACGCCTTCCTGCGGCATCTCAGCGTGGAATCGCTGAACGCACTGATCACGCAGGATCTGGGCGACGCCCGGAGGCTGGACGAGTTCAGCGCGCCGGCGGGTGAGCTGCGTCAGGGCCGGACCTCCCTGGTTCAGGGTCCCGAGCTGCTGGTCCATGTGGCCGCCGGACACCTGCCCAGCTCCAGCCTCATGGCCCTGGTGCTGGGCGTGCTCACCAAGTCCGCCCAGTTCTTCAAGCTGTCGGCGCGCTGCAGCGTGATTCCCAGGCTGTTTGCCCATTCCCTCGCGGACCTGGAGCCCAAGCTCGGCCGCTGCCTGGAACTTGCGGTGTGGCCCGGTGGCACCGAGGCGCTGGAGTCGGCGCTCTGGGAGCAGGCGGACTGCATTCGGGTTGAGGGTTCGGATGAGGCGGTGGACGCCATCCGGAGCCGCGCGGGGACCCGGGCGCGCTTCATTGGTCACGGCCACCGGTTGAGTTTCGGGTTTGTGGGACGCGAGGTGCTGTCGGGCTACATGGCGCGCAAGGTGGCCGGCCGGGTGGCGGCCGACGTCACCGCCTGGAATCAGTTGGGATGCCTCTCGCCGCATGTGATCTACGTGGAGGAGAAGGGGGGGGTGTCGCCGGAGGGCTTCGCCGAGATGCTGTCCGAGGCGATGGCCGACCGGGAGCAGTCGGAGCCCCGCGGGGAACTGGACGTGGAGGAGGGGGCGGCGATCCGGTCGCGACGCTCGCTGCACGAGTTGCGTGCGCGTCGGCATCTGCAGGACCGGGAAGGCGCCGAAACGGTGCCCCGCGGCGCCTTCTTTGAGGCGCCGGGGCAGGGGACGCGCGTCTGGGGCAGCGCCGGGTCCACGGCCTGGACGGTGATCTACGAGGACGATCTCGCCTTCCGCCCGTCGTGTCTGAACCGCTTCATCTATGTGAAGCCCTGCGAGGATCCGCAGCGCATGCTCCAGGCCGCGGAGGTGGTGCGGGGACGTGTCAGCACGGTGGGCGTGGCCGCCGCCGAGGGCCGCATGCAGGACCTGGCCCGGGGGCTCGCCCGCTGGGGCGTGGCGCGGGTGTGTCCGCTGGGCCGCATGCAGGAGCCGCCGCTGGGGTGGCGTCAGGACGGACGCCCGACGCTGGGCGACCTGGTGACCTGGACCGACCTGGAGCTGGGCTCCTGAATCCGCCACATCGAATCCTCCCCTTTCCATGGAACTCCGCCGTACCTTCCAGTTTGAAGGCGCCCACCGGCTGCCCCATGTGGCGCCGGGACACAAATGCGCCCGGTTGCACGGCCACAGCTTCGTCGTCGAGGTGGTGGTCGAGGGCCCCGTGGATCCGCACCTGGGCTGGGTGATGGATTATGC
>JAFLEG010000303.1 GCA_017302195.1 Verrucomicrobiota bacterium | reverse complement strand
GCTACCAGCCCCGCCTGTTCGCCACTGCCCGGCGTTATGCGCGCCGTGAGGACGAGGTGGAGGACGTGGTGCAGGAAGTCTTCCTCAAGGCCTACTCGAAGCTCGACACCTGGCGTGGGGATGCCCCGTTTGAGCATTGGTTGATGCGGTTGGCGGTCCGGACCTGCTACGATTTCCTGCGCGGTCATCAGCGCAACCGGGAGCAGACCCTGACCGAGATGGCTCCCGAGGATGCGGACTGGCTGGAACGGCATGCGGCCGCTTCGGAAGGATCCACGGATTCGGCGACAGCAGCCCGGCTCCTGGTCTCCCAGGTCCTGGAGCAGATGTCGCCGCCCAACCGGCTGATCATCACCCTGCTGGAACTGGAGGAACGCTCGGTGAAGGAAATTGCCGAACTCACCGGCTGGTCCGTTTCCCTGGTCAAGGTCCGGGCGTTTCGCGCCCGTGCGGAGATGCGGCGGCTGATCGCGCGGATGGCCCGGGACAAGTTTTTGTAACCACCGGGATTCCAAGGGCGTCGAAACCGACAGGTCGTCATGAACAAGCACCTCCAACACCTCGAGCAGACTCTGCTGGCGGCAGGCCGGCGGCATCCTCCGTCCGACGCCGTGCCTTACGCCTTCGAACAGCGGGTAATGGCCCGGATCCGGGCCGCGTCTGCGGATCGCTCCGACGTGTCGGTGGACTGGATCCGGGGCTTGTGGAAATCAGCGCTGGCAGCACTGGCCGCCGCCGTGGTTCTGGTCGGGGTGGACCGCGTGGTGCCGGGTCCGGTGGGCCTGGCGGCGACCGATCAGTTGTCGGCTCCGGCGCTGGAAGAGACCCTTCTGGCCTCCGCGGCGCCGGATGACGGCCTGTGGTAAGTGGCATGTCCATGAACCGGTCCCTCCAGTTGGCGTTGGCGGCCCTGCTGCTTTTCGGGGCTGGATTCGTGTCGGGAGGCGTGGTGTCGCGCCTGGGTGCCCGTCTGTCGGCCCGGCGCGAGGAGGCGCGCCGGGGCGAGCTGCCGCCCATGGTCTGGAGCCGGACTGAAATCCTGCGGCGCGCCCAGCGGGATCTGGATCTGACCCAGGACCAGCGCCAGCGCATCGAGGGCCACCTGAAGGCGGGGCAGGAATCACTGCGCGCCCTCTGGGCTCCCGTCGCCCCCGGCGCCAAGGCGGAGGTGGAACGGCTGCGGGACCGGATCCGCTCCGAGCTGACCCCGGATCAGCAGACCCGTTTCGATACCGCCCTTCAGGAACGTCTGCGCAAGGGGCCCCGGTCCGGAGACCGGGGACCATCGGATGGAAGCCGGCGGGGAAAACCGGAAGGCGGACGCGAGCGAACGGGAGATCCGAAACCGCCTGCCGATCAGTGATCGTTGTCCCGGGATCGGGCAATCAAGATCAGACGGAGCAGTTCGGTCAGCGCCGAGATCATCGCGGCGACATAGGTGAGCGCCGCGGCGCCCAGCATCCGGTCCACCCCCGGAAGTTCTTCCCGGGAAACCAGCCCGATCTGCGCGAGCTGCACCTTGGCCCGTGCCGACGCATCGTATTCCACCGGGAGAGTCACCAGTTGGAAGAATGCGAGGACGGCATAGCAGCCGACACCGATCCACAGCAGGGTAGAGGAGATGGGGCCGAGGATGTTGCCGAGGAACAGGCCTCCCAGCACCAGAAACATGGCGGCGCGGCTGGCGAAACCGGTGATCGGCACCAGGGCCATCCGCAACCCCAGCGGCCCGTAAGCCTGCTGGTGCTGGAGCGCGTGGCCCACCTCGTGCGCGGCGACCGCGACGGAGGCGATGCTGGTGCCGTGAAAGATGTCGTGGGACAGGAACACCGCCCGCCGGGTGGGGTCGTAGTGGTCGGACAACTCACCCGGGACCTCGTAGATCTCAATTTGCTGGAGCCCGTTTCGGTCCAGGATTTCCCGGGCGGTCTGGGCGCCGCTGATGTTCATGCGGGTGCCCACCTGCGAGTAGCGTGCATAGGCGCCTCGCAGCCGGAACTGCGCCCACAGCGCCACCGCCATCCCAAAGCCCAGCAGGATCCACTCCACGGGCGACATCATTGACATTCCAATCGGCATAGAAGGACTCCTCGTTGAGGCAAAGAGTGGTGGGAAAATTGCCGGCTGGCAATTCGAGGGGCCCGGATCGGTTTCCAGACGCCGGACAGACGCTCAGATCTCCAGGACCTTCTCGAACTGCGTCAGATTTTCCGGGGCACCGGCTGTGACGCGGACGACATCCTCCAGCCGCACCCCGCCGGTCTCCGGATAGTAGAGTCCGGGCTCGATGGTGACGACGTGTCCGTTGCGGAGGATGCAGTCGGACGTCCGGTTCGCCTTGGGGAACTCATGGATTTCCAGGCCCAGGCCATGCCCGGTGCCGTGGAAGAATCCCACCGGCTGCCCGCGGCGGCGTCCGGTCCTGTACCCCTCCGAACGGAAGAACCGCTCCACGGCGGCGTGCACCTGGGCGCCTGCCACCCCGTCACGAATGAGATCGAAGGCGAGAGACTGTCCCCGGGCCACGGCGGCGTACTGCCTCCGCATTGCGTCGCTGGCGCGTCCCCGGACCACGGTGCGGCTGATGTCGCCGTAATAGCCGGTGCGGGCCGACCGTGGGAAAATGTCAATGACCAGCGGCACATGGGCCAGGAGGGGTCCGTGGCCGCGCTCGTGCGGATCACAGGCCTGGGCACCCTGGGCGACGATGGTGTTGGTGGCCACGCCGCCCGCCTGAAGCACGGCAGTCTCGATGATCGAGCGCAGCTTCTCGCAGGTGAGCGGCACCCCCTGCAGCAGCAGCCGGCGGTCCTTGCCGATCTTGGCCCGCTTGAGGGCGTGGATGCCTTCCGCCATGCCCACCTCGGCCATCATGAGCACGGCGGAGATCATCTTGACCTCGGTGGCTGTCTTGAACTCCCGCTCGGGGAGGAACCAGCCGTCCCGCACCTTGACACGGAGTCCGAGCTTCCGGAGCTGCCGGGCGACGCCCACCGGAAAGGCAAAGGGCACCGTGACCTTCCGGACTTTGGCCTCCCGGCACAGCGCCGCGGCGGCATCTGCGAGACTAGGGGTTTCGTTGCCCCGGCTCCGGGCGGCGCGCAGGTATCGGGACATGGGCAGGACGCGGTCCACCTGTCCCTGCACCCGGGCCCGTTCCACCTCGAGGTCGTTGAGGACCGCCAGCGATCGCCCGTTGCATCGCAGAAAAATGAAGGGATCCGATACCGGCACGCCGATCGCGTAACGCATGTCGGCATCACGCTCGCTGTCGGCGATGTGGAGCAGGTTGGCGGACTTCATCGGGGTGCCCGGGTCATTTGGCGGCGGAATCCGGCGGCGGTCAAACGCGGAAGAACCCAACCGGGGCTGCGCGGGTCTGGTGGGGACCCTTCCGGGAAGCCCGGGTCACCGCGCGTGGAGCGGCGACAGGAAGAGCAGCCGCCCCTCGGGCAGTGTCGGGAGGCCTGGGAAACCGTCCAGCCGGAACGAAACGGGCTCCCGCGCGGTCACTCCCAGAAACGGGAACAGGTCGCCCAGGCGGGTCGGGGACTGGTAGGTGACCACGGTGGCGCCGGGGATTCCCGCGAGGGTCCGCGCCCGGGTCAGCGCGGTGTCCAGTCCGCCGAGTTCATCCACCAGCCCCAGGGCGTAGGCCTGGTTGCCGGACAGGATGCGTCCGTCGGCGAACTCCTCCCAGTTGGGTGCCAGGGGGCGACCGGGATCACCGGCCTGGGCGGCATTTTGCCGCTGCGCCTCCCCGCGTCCCTCACGCACGACCTGCTTGAACCGCTGGAAGCTCTCGGCCACCAGTTCCTGGAGGATGGCCTTCTCCTCGGGCAGTACCTGATCCGGACGCTGTTCCCCGCTGAACATGTCCTTGAGCTTGCCGCTTTTCACGACATCGGGCCGCACGCCGACCTTGTCCATGAGGCCGCGGTAGTTGTACCCGTGGAAGAGGACCCCGATGCTGCCGGTCAGGGTGAGGGGATGGGCGACAATCCAGCGGCAGGGGGCGCTGACATAGTAGCCCCCCGAGGCCGCCAGAGAACCCATGCTGGCGACCACGGGGATGTTGCGGTTGGTCTGGAATTGCTGAAGCGCGTTGTGGATCTCGTCGCTGGCGAGGACTTCGCCTCCCGGCGAATCCACACGGAGCACCACCGCGCGCACCGCCTTGTCCCGGGCGATGCGCTCCAACTGGTCACGGATCGCTCCGGGAAGCCCCTCGCCGTCCGCAGAGCGGAGGCTGGCGCCGATGATGCCCTGGAGGTGGATGACGGCCACTTTGTGGGGCGAGCGCCGTTGTTCGAGCACCACCTCCATCAGTTCCCCGGCACCCCGGCGGACCGAACCGTCCATGCCGCCGGATTCTGAACCGCTCCACCAGAATCCCAGAACGAGAAGCAGGACGAGCGCCCCGAGGATCCCGCCCCCGAGGATCACCGTCAGGACGATCCAGGACGTCCGCGAACTGGAAGCCGAACCGGGAGGATGTGCGCGCGGCGGACCGGACATCAGGGGAGGAGGAGTGTGTGGGGGAAGTCCGCTGGCGTCGCTCATGCGGGCACGTTAGAAAGGCCGGCGCTAGGCGCAAGCAGGGGACACAACGATCGCCTATGGGCGGGCCATGGCGGCAGGCGCATCGAACATCTTGCCGGGATTCAGGATGCCGGCCGGGTCGAGGGCCTTGCGCAGCTCGCGGGTGACGCGCATCTGGGCCTGGCCGAGGAAGGCCGGCAGGAAGTCCTTCTTCGCCACGCCGACGCCGTGTTCGCCCGTGATGGTGCCGCCCAGGCGCACGGCCTCCTCGAAGATCTCCCGGAAGGCGGCATGCACGCGCTCCATCTCCTCGTGGTTGCGCTCGTCGGTGAGGAAGGTGGGATGCAGGTTGCCGTCGCCCATGTGACCGAAGGTGCCGACGCGCAGTTGGTACTTACGCGCCACCACGTCCACGAACCGCACCATGCGGGCCAGTTCGCTGCGCGGGACGGTGGCGTCCTCCAGGATCGTGGTCGGCGAGACACGGGCGAGGGCGCTGAACGCACTGCGGCGGGCGCTGGCCAACTGGTTGGCTTCGGCCTCGTCCTTCGCCACGCGCACCTCCAGGGACCCGTTGCCCCGCGCAATCTCCGCCATCTGACGGGCCTCGTCCTCGACCTGCGCCGGATGCCCATCGGTCTCCATGAGGAGCAGGGCCTCGCAGTCCAGCGGCAGGCCGATCCGCGCAAAATCCTCCACGCACCGGATGGTCATGCGGTCGAGAAACTCGAGGGTGCAGGGGATGATCTGCGCCGCGATGATGTCGCTGACCGTCTGCGCCGCGGCGTCCATGGCCGGGAAGGTGGCGACCAGGGTTTTCTTGGCGGCCGGTTTGGGAATGAGCCGGAGCAGCACCTCGGTGATCACCCCGAGGGTGCCCTCGCTGCCGACGAAAAGGTCCTTGATCGAGTAGCCGGCGACATCCTTCACGCACTTGTTGCCCGTGGTGAGGATCTCGCCGTCCGGGAGCACCACCTCCAGGCCCATGACGTAGTTGCGCGTGATGCCATATTTGAGCCCGCGCAGGCCTCCCGAGTTCTCGGCGACATTGCCCCCGATGGTGGAGATCTTCATGGACCCCGGGTCGGGCGGATAGAAGAGCCCGACCCGCGCCGCTGCGTCGGCGATCTCCAGGGTGGTGGCGCCCGGTTCGGTGCGCAGGGTGAGGTTGGCGCGATCCACCTCCAGGATCCGGTTCATCTTCACCGTGCAGAGCACGATGCATCCCGGCACCGGGAGGCTGCCGCCGCTGAGTCCGGTGCCCGAGCCCCGGGTGACCACCGGCGTGCGCGTGCGCTGGGCGATCTCCAGCACGGCGGAAACCTCGGCCGTGGACCGCACGAAGGCCACGCATCCCGGACGCTGGGTCAGGGCGGCGGTGCCGTCGAAGGAATAGGGGATGAGGTCCTCCGGTTCCGTGAGGATCTGTTCCGCGCCCA
>JAFLEG010000302.1 GCA_017302195.1 Verrucomicrobiota bacterium | reverse complement strand
AGAACGGGTTGCGCACATTGTTCGTCGAATTGTCGAAGGTCACCGCCATGGTCAACCGCGTGCCGGCAGGCAGCTCCACCGGATCGCGGAAGCTGTAGGTTCCCTGCCAGTTGAAGTCCCAGTCCGGGATGACCAGCAGCGGATCCACCGTGCCGTCGGGGCGCACCGCCCGGGCCTCGATCCGTCGCCCGAGATAGTGCGCGTGCGGGAGCACGCCCAGCACGGTCACCGGAGCCGGAAGCACGAACTCCTCGCGGGCGGTGACGTGGGTGGCGCCGGCGGGAATCTGGAATCCATAGTTCACCAGGCCCAGCTTGACCGGACGGTTGGTGGGCGCCTGATCGATGAAGTAGAGACCGATCTCCGGCTGAAACACCTCGGGACGCCCCGTCGGCTGCAGGTGAAACTGCAGCATCACGTCGCTGCCCGGCTCCAGGGTCCAGCCCAGCCCCGTCGGATTGCGGGCCGGTGCGGCACCCGGCTGCCAACTGGCGAAATGACCATTGGGTGACTCGACGCCGGACGGGGTGTCCATGCCGGAAAATCCGGGCACGGCGTCCAATGCATCCCGGCGACGCGCCTCGCCGCTGCGGTCCACGAACAGGAACGCATGGTGTGCCGCCCGCGACCCGGGACGCAGTTCCCAGGCGGCCACATGCCGACGTTGGGTCAGCCCCGTCGGCAGCACGAAGCTGCGATACACATCGCGTCCCTCGGCCGGCACGGTGAAGGGGGTCTCCACGCGAAGCACCAGGTCGGGCGTGCCCAGTTGCCATCCGGACGGCCAGGTGCGCGCCGGCGGCGCCTGGGCCGGATCCCCCTCCGGCGCGCCGGTGTCGGCCCACCGTTTCAACGTGTCCCGCTCCAGCGCGGACAGCCGACGCTCCCCCTCCAGCGGATGCGCCCCCGCTTCCGGAAGCCAGGGCGGCATGAAGCCGCGTGCCGTCACGTCCGCGACATCCCGGGCATGCTTCCGGGCATCGTCATAGGTCAGCAGCGGGAACGGCCCCGGCTGCCCCGGCCGATGACAGGGAGCGCAGTGCGTGTGGAGAATCGGCGCCACCTGGCCGTGGAAGGTAACGGGAACCTCGGCCGCGACGACGACCACCGCCCCCGCAACATTCCACAGCCACTGCAAGAGCCGGTTCATGGAGCCCGATCAATCCGGCAGCCCACCGCCGGTGTCAGCACGCCTGCGGGTGGCGTACCGCTCAGGAACGCCTCCAGCGCCTCCGCGAGGTCGTGCCGGGTCGGCGCAGGACGCCCCTGCCCGAGGCCGCCAAACTGGTCGTTGATCCTCCCCCGGTAGATCAGCCGGCCATCCGCCGTGGGCGCCACCACCTCCGGCGTCACCCCGACGTGGAGGGCATCGGCCAACTGCTGTCGGGGATCGCGGTACGCGGTGGCGGCACGCTGGAAGTCGGCACGGTGACGATGGATGGCCTCGGCCGTCTCACCGGCATTGGGATACACCGCCACGAACTCGACCTGCGGAGCCAGGTCCCGGGCCAGGCGGGCCAGCTCCGGTTGGGCGCGGTTGGAGATCGGACATTCCACACTGAGAAACTCGAACACCACCGCCCGGGTCCCGGGCGCCGCCCGCCAGACCACCGGATCGCCATCCAGCGCCGTCAGACCCCACCGCCCCGGCGACTCCGACTTCCGCGTCAGCGCACACCCGCCGCCCAGGAGGACTGGAGGGAGAAAGCCCAGGAAGGCGCGTCGGGAGATCACGCCGCCGAACAAGCGCAGATCCGCAGGCGGCGTCAAGGCCGCCGCCGGGAGGACCGGAGACTATCGAGTGGTATAGCCTCCGTTGGCAAAGAGGGTCTGTCCTGTGATCCACCCGCCCTCGGTCACGAGAAACCGGACCAGGGCCGCAATATCGGCGATGTCCGTGAGGCGGCCGTGCAATGCCTGGGACTTGTGGAATGCCACCGCCTCCGGAGTTTCCTGGCCATAGAAGAACGGCGTGTCCATGGGTCCAGGCCCCACCGCGGTCACCGAGATTCCCCTGGCTGCGAACTCCTTGGAGGCCGCCCGCGTGTAATGCTCCACCGGAGCCTTTCCGCCGGCGTAGGTCGCATAGTATCCGGTGTATCCGGCCAGCAGCGACGTGACGATGGTGCAGATCCGGCCGTGGTCATTGAGCGTGCGGCCGGCCTCGCGGATGAAGAAGAACGCCGACTTGGCGTTGATCGCGGCCATGGAGTCGTACTCCTCCTCGGTAATGTCGAGAATCGGTTTCTTGAGCACCTTCCCCACGGTGTTGACCGCGATGTCCAAACCCCCGAAACGGTGTCGCGCCTCGGCAAACACGCGGACGACATCCGCCACCCGAGTAAGGTCGCCCTGGACCGCCACGGCCTGACCTCCCGTGGAGCCGATATCCGCGAGGGTTCGTTCGGCGTCCGCACGGGTGGAGTCACTGTTGTAGTGCACCACCACGCGGGCTCCGCACTGCGCCAGGGTGCGGCTGATGAGTCCTCCAAGATTCTTCGCCCCGCCGGCCACCAGGGCGACCCGGTCCGTCAATGGTTGCTGTTGCATGCGACGACACTCCGATTCCTGCGACCGGCGCAGGCCCGACATGAGCCCCGGCACGGTCGCCTCGGCGAGCCTGGACCCAGCGGACGCCTGTGCGCTTCCACAATCCCCGCCGCGCTTGCACAATCCCCGCGGTTCAACCGAAACCCCGAGATTCCATGCCTACCCGGGCCCAACGCCAGCCGCCGGCATCGACAGCGGACAGCACCGCCCCCGTGGAGCCGGGCCCGATTCTCGAGGAGACCCGGCACCGCTGGTCGGGGGTCGAGATTGCACTGACCCGGGAGGATATCACGGCACCCTCGGACTGGAGGATCTGCCGCCCGTGCCACACCGTGATCGTGCATCTGGAGGGGGGAATGGACTCGCTGGAAACCACGATGGAGGGTCACGGGGGAAGCCGCGGCGCCGCAAATCCCGGCGAAGTCTGGACGATTCCCGCCGGGGTCCGCTACGCAGCCACCGCGCGCGGGTCCACGATTGGCTACGCGGTGGTTTCCCTGGACCCATCATTTCCGGTTCTGCCCGGCGAGCGGCAGGCGCGGCCAGTTGAGCCCACGGCAGGGCTTCCGGATGCCTTCCTGCATCAGTCGGTGCGGCGCCTCGCGTCCCTGCGTGACCGGACCGATGATCTGTCCATCCTCCTCGCGCATTCCCTGTCCCATGCAGTGGGCGTCCATGTGTTCCAACGGGGCTCACCAATTCCCGAATCTTCCGGCCGCGAACTGAAACTCTCCGCTTCTGAGGCCCGGCGCATCCGCGACCACCTCATCCAGAACCTCTCCGAAAGGGTCACGCTGGACGACCTGGCACGGAGGTTCGGATTGACACCGCATCAGTTCCTCAGGGCCTTCAATGCGACCTTCGGCACCACCCCGATCCAGTACCTCATCGGACAACGCATCCGGGAAGGCCGGCGACTGCTCCGCACCACACGCCTGGACCTGACCACCATCGCACTCAACACCGGCTTTTCCAGCCACGCGCATTTCACCCACACCTTCCGGAAGCACCTGGGACTGACGCCGCGGGAGTATCGGCGGGCCGCCGCCCTGGAGGCACCCATGAATCTTCCGGCCATTTCCTGAGGCACCCCCGCCCGACTCATCGCGAACGCGCGCCGAAGGCCTCCAAGGTCGCCCGCAGCTCCGGATGGCTCCGGGCCGCATCCTCCAGTGACACGCCGTCCGCCGCCGCCTGCCACGCCTGCTGCAGGGCGCGCAGGCCGGCAGCCGGTCCCAGGGGATGTGCCATGATACCGCCGCCGGCCAGGTACATGAGATCGGTGGTCCCGGCCCGCCGGTAGGTTTCGGGCGCCTGTCCGCCCCATTGTCCGGAACTGATCACCGGCAGGGCGGTGTCGTCCGGACGAAACAGCGGGGTCCGGCAGGCTTCGATGCTCCGCACCACGGAATCGTCGGGCTCCCAGAACTTGTTCTGCAGTCCGTTCACGTGCAGGTGGTCCACTCCCGCAAGCCGCCACAGTTGCTGCCAGGCAGGAAACTCCACCCCGAGCCACGGATGCCGGCAGTACAGGCCCCAGCCGTTGCGGTGGCCATGGATCGGCAGTGCGCTGTGGCGGCGCAGGGCGGCGAGGCCGGCCAGGCCCACGCTGTGGATGCTGGCCATGACGCAGGTGCCGCCGGCGGCCAGCACGGTGTCGTGATGGCGATACATGGCGTCCACCTCATCCGTGATGTTGAACGCATACATCACCTGCCGTCCGGTCCGGTCCGCGAGATCCCGGAGGACCCGCATCACCGCCGCCACGCGCTCCGCGAGCGGCGAGTGGGGGGGATCGGCCATGAGTTCGTCGTCCTTGATGAAATCAATGCCCGCCTCGCCCAGGGAGCGGACCAGTTCCGCGGTCTGCGCCGGCGACAGGCCGACGCTGGGCTTGACGATGGTGCCGAGGATCGGACGCCCCGTCACTCCGGTCAGGCGTCGGGTGCCGGCCACGCCAAACTGGGGTCCGGGGTACCGGTCACTGAAGGCCGGCGGCAGGGCAAGGTCGAGCAGCTTGCATCCGGTATGTTCGGCCAGTTCATAGAGGTTGCCGCAGACGGTGGCGAGCAGGGTGGGCAGGTTCGGCCCCACATTCGCCAGCGGGAAGGACAGAGTGCATTCGACCCGCCGGTAGGACACCGGGCCGGCCCCGGATTTGGGCACCCGTCCCCCGGGAAGGCTCGGCGCGGCCGCTGATTCCAGCGGGGTGATCTCGATGATCCGCGCCCGCGCCCGCGCCTTCAGCTCATCCGTCTCCCCCGGCACCGGCAGGAAGGTGCCCGAGGACTGCTCCCCGGCGATGGTCTCCACCACCTGCTCCACCGGCAGGGCGGTTTCGATGCGATAGCGGGCGAGGATCCTGTCGGCAGGCGCGGGGAGCATGAACATTCTCGGTGCGGAGAAACTTCATCCGGAACGCGCCGGGCGTCCTTGAAAATCGCCCTTTATGTTTCGGACGGAACCGTCCTCCAGGCGAAGGGTGGGGAGAAGGATGAACGATGAGCGTTGAGTGATGAAGTGAAGGCCGGAGGAGGCGAGGTGACGCTCTGACATCTCCATGGACCAGGGAACGTTTGAGCCTTCTCACGTCGTCTACTCCGGTAGGGCGAAGCCTTGCCCTCGCCTCTCGCCTCTCCTCCCTCGCCCCTTCCCCGGTCACAGGGCGATCCCGGCCAGCCAGTCGGCGGCGGCAAGATCGGATCCGGACGTCCCGCTGGCGCGGTTGACCCTGGCACCGCTCAGCGCGGCGATGGAATCGGTGACGGTGGACGGCTCGCCGGCAATCCAGACCTGCGGGGTGCGGGTCAAGGCGAGGAATCCGGAGAGGTCTCCGTACTTGGCCCCGCCCGGCAGGAAGCTCACGTCCCAAAGGTCGGCGACCGCACCGAATCGGAACCCGTGGGTATCGCAGGCCGCGAGGTCCACGGCATCGCCGGATACCGCGAGGGCTGCGGCCAGGATCGGGCCGGTCACCGGGTCCAAAGCGACGGCCGCCACCTGGCGCGATGGCCGCTCGTGGGTGCGGATGAAGCGCAGGGCGGTGAGCACGTCGTGCACCCGCTGGGCAAACAGCGCGCGGTTGTATCCGAAGGTGTAGGCCGCGGCCTCGCGGGGATTCTTCACCCGGCGGGTGCGGGTCACCGGCTGGCCGCCCGGTACAAACTCGCCCTGATAGAGCAGGTCCAGACCGCACACCGTTGCCCCGCCGTCCAGCAGGCGGCGCACCGCGGGAATGGGCTGGCCATTGGCAAAGAGTCCGGACTTGCCGGCATCCGACAACCACACCACCGAGCGTCCGTTCCAGTTCTTGGGATACAGGAACACCGCCGGGATCTCCTCGCCGTGCGTCGCGTTGCGCAGCCGTCCGCCCATCTCCCACCAGGCGCCACGGTCCTCCTTAGTCCGCTGGTTCCAGGTCACCTCGCCCGCCTGCCCGTAGGTGCGGC
>JAFLEG010000301.1 GCA_017302195.1 Verrucomicrobiota bacterium | reverse complement strand
CGGTGCCCTCACGGGTCACCTTGCGGGGCTCCACCTGGGCGTCCTCGGGCGTCGGACGGCCAGGATCCGGATCGCTGGCCAGCAGGGGAAACTCCCGGGGCGCGGCGGCGGACCGGGAGGCGATCTCCTTCGGGGATCCGCGGAGGGCGGCGCGGGGCGCCGCCGGTGCCTGGGCCTCCTCGTCCGGGGGCGTTGCTGCAGGCGCCGTATTGGCCGCCACAGCCGCAGGGGCCGGAGGCTCCGGAGCCCGGGAAGCCGCCACCGGGGCGGGGGTGATGGAGGGTGGCGGCGTGGACGCCGCCTGGGGTGCGGGCACCACCGGCGCCGGGCGGACGGAGGGCTGGACCGACTCGGCCGAGGGGGTGGAGGGCGGCATCGGAGGTGCGGCCCGCGGGGTTGGCGGTGCGTTGGTTGCCGGTTTCTGAGGGCTGAGTGCCGCCCGGGTCGGAGCCGGCGGCGCATTGGTGGCCTTGACGATGGCGGCGACCGGGGGCGTGGGCACCGGGGCATTGGTGGGCGCGACGCTTCCAGGGCTGGCCAGCAGCCGGGAAGCGACAAAGGCCACCGCTCCCGACGGGGGGGAGATCTGCAGCCAGCCGTCAAATTCGCGGAGGATGGTCACCGAGTTCCCCCGGCGGAGATGGCCCAGCACGCTGTAGTTTTTTCCCGGACCGGCGCGGAAGTAGATCTTCTCGTTCTTGACGACGCCCGCCTTGTCCACACCGGGGCTGTGGATCCAGACCGGCACCGAAGAGGGGAGGGCAACCCGGCTCCAGAGTTCCTTGTCCCCGGGCGAGGTCTCCTCGCCCAGGACGTCCACCAGTTCGCCCCTCCGCAGGGAGGCGAGCACCTCGGAGTCACGGGAGGGTTGGGCGCGGAGGTTGGTGCGATCGGCCCGGACCTCGGCGCGGGCCGCCCGCTGAGCGTGGGTGGTAAGCGCGCCGAGCGTCAGGAGGCCAACGAGGGCAAGGGCGCGGACGGTGGGAATCATGGGACGGGGTTCAACAGTGAGCGCCAACGGAGTTTCGGGGGGAGACTCGGAACTCAGGCGGAGGGTCGCAAGAGGGATTTGACCTCGGTCTCGGAAAGGACCCGCCAGCGTCCGACCGGAAGCTGGCCCAGTTTCACCGGCCCGATCTGGATGCGCTGCAGGCGCTCCACGGGATGTCCAATGGATTCAAAGAGCCGGCGGACTTCGTGATTCTTGCCCTGGCGCAGGTCGAGTTCCACCGTGGACCGGCTGTTGTTCGATTCGAGAATCCGCACCCGCTCGGCCCGGAGCATCTCTCCCTCATGCTCGACGCCCTTGGTGAACGGGGCCACCTCGGCAGGGAGGACCCTGCCCTCGACCAGCGCACGGTAGCATTTGGTCACCCCAAAGCGGGGGTGGGTCAGGCGAAGGCTGAATTCACCGTCGTTGGTGAGCAGCAGGAGACCTTCGCTGTCCCGGTCCAGACGTCCCACGGTGAACAGATGCGCCCATTCCTTGGGCAGCAGTTCGGCAACCAGCTTCCGGGCATTGGGGTCGCGCCGCGAACAGAGGAAGCCGGGGGGCTTGTTGAGGGCGACGTACAGCTTGCGCCGGGCGCGCGCGGGGCGTCCGTCCACGGTCACGGTGTCGGACGGAGGCGTGACCTTGACCCCGAGGGTCCGGACGGTGCGTCCGTTGACCGCGACCTGTCCGTCGAGGATGAGCTTCTCCGCCTCCCGGCGCGAGGCGACACCGGCATCCGCCAGAAACTTCTGCAGCCGGACGGCGCCGGACGGAGGGAGGGATTGGCCGGAGGCCATTACTCCGCGGGACGCGTCTTGCGCAGTCCGGTAACCCGGTCGCCGTCCTTCCACTGGCTGCGGGATTTCAGGAGGGCGACGCGCTCAAAGCGCTTGAGAACATTGCGCTTGGCGGAGGTGGTGCCGGCGCTGCGGAGGCTGCGATGCTGGGACATGACGTGAAAATGATGTGTGTGCCGAAGGGCTGGCCGAGCCAGCCGAAGCGGGTGACATAGCAAAGTGCACGCTGCATGCCAATGCGTTTTTGCCGTCAATTCATGGACAGAGACTCTGCGTGGAGCCCACGCGTCCCGCGTGTTGTCCCGGGCGTCCTCGCCCGGGACCTCATGGACCATTCACTTCAACGGCATGCCGGGCTCGGGCTTCCCGTTGGTGGTGAGGATCTGGAAATGATGCACTCCGGCGGCGGCCGGATGATCGCTGCTCCAGACGATGCGGCGGTCTGGGGTGAGTTCGATCATGGAGACCCCCTTGATGGCTGCGTGGCTGCCCACGACCGTATTGCCGTTCGCCAGGCGCTGGGATCCGCAGGGGTCCTGGAAGCGGCCGCCCACGTCGTCATTGGATACCCGCCACACGAGGGCGCCCCGGGGGTCGAACTCGGCCACCTGATTGCCGTGGGTCAGTGACACCAGCGTATTGCCGTTGTCCAGTCGGATGGCGGTGAAGGGCCAGGCCTCCCCCGGCCGTCCCCCGAGTTCCGGCAGGTCGGTGCGGATCACCGACACCACGCGTCCCTCGGGCGTGTACTCCTTGACGGCAAAGGCCAGCAGGTGCGGCACCAGGTAGTTGCCGTTCCTCAACTGCCGCGCCATGCGGGTCTGCATGTGGGCGTTCTCGGTTTCCGGTTCCAGGGGCACGGTGTGGAGGACGGCGCCCTTCGGGTCCACCTCCAGCAGGCGGGGCTTACCCCCCAGTTCCGTCACCAGCGTGTTGCCGTTGTAAAGGCGCTGTGCGGTCCCGATCTCGGCATTCTCCGGACGGCGGGTGAAGCGGAACACCACCTCCTTGGCCGGGGTGACCTCCTCCACCCGATCGCTCCAGGCAATGAGGGCGTTGCCCCCCGGCAGGATGAATCCGTCCCGGGAGCCCCCTGCATACTCCCACCGGATGGCTCCATCCTCGCCAATGACCGCGGTGCGGCCGCCCAGCACCAGGTAGGAGTGGCGGATGGCTCCCTCGGCAGCGGATGGCGGTTCGGCGGCAAAGACGCGGAACGTCAGGGTGGCGAGAATCAGGAACGACAGGTGCCAGGAGTTCATGAAGCGTGGGACGAGGTTCCAACGCGACGGTGGGATGCCCAAGAGTATTTCCTGGGGCACGGTGGGATTTGGGATTGTTGCCATAAGGCCCTGTTTTGAGGAATCTGTTTCGGCATGAAGCAACTTATGAAGGCTGGCGGGTATGCCCGCATTTCCGGATTCCTGAGGATCGTCGTCGTCCTTCTGGCATCGGAGTTGGGGATCGGCAGCCTGTCGGCAGCGGATCGTTTCGTTCCCTACTCGGGTACCGTGAGCGGCACCATTGCCGTGACGCTGACACCGGACGGCCCGGTGGTGGCCAGCGAGGCGGTGCAGACGGTCAGCCACCTGGGGCGGGGTCCGCAGGTGTTCACCCAGGTGGATCTTCGGGGATTCCTGGACGGTTTTGCCAGTCCGGTGGTCACGGTCAGCGAGGGATTCGCATCCAACGGCGACTCCGTGGTGATCCTTTCCACCCTGTGGGCTCGTCCGATCTCTGCGGATGAACTCACCTACGAAGGTACCTATCGCATCCTGGGCGGGACGGGGCGCTTCGGCTGGAATTACCCCAGCTTTTCAGCGGACTGCGGGAGCGGGGTGATCACGGGCGCCGCCCGGGTTCAGATCACGGCCTCCGGACAGTTTCTCTTCGAATTCTCGAACTCGTTCGAGGGAACAATTCAGGCCCCGTTGTCCCGCCGCCGGTGAGCGTCCCGGATACCGCCACACCGGCAGAGGGGCAAACTTCAGGGCACGTCTTCGGGGGGCACCACGGTCCGCTGCATTTTCTTCAGGTCATTGATGCTGTTGCCGCCCCTGGATGCGGCTGCCTGGATGCTCAAGGGTTGATCCACGGTCAGCACCGTCCATCGGAAGACCTCGGAATGGCCATCTGCGAATGAGAATGCCGCCGACCGGCCATGACGCGCCGTCGGCGAGTTCTGCCACTCGCGGCTGGGAGGCGCTTGGGTGGCGTAGTATCCATCATCCACGGTTTCCTTGCTCTCATCCACGAACACCAGGGCCTGCGATGGCGAGGGGCCCCGGATGTCGGAGTATTTTTTGAACTGGGGGTACTTTGCGCCGAGAACCCAACTGGTATCCACGCCGCCGTCTCTTCCATCGCTTCCGCCCATCCGGCCGCTCATGGAGTAGGTGCGGATCAGGCCGCGGGGAATTCTGGATTTCTGGGCCTTGAGGGCGTTGGGAAGTTCGACAGCCGCCGGGTCGCGGTAGATGGCGACGGAGCCGTTGTAGGTGAAGAGGCGACCGTTCCGGATGTTGGCCTCATTGGTCGCGCCCGCGAGTACCGCAACATTGCCTCCTATCCACGCGTTGGTCGTGTCGAGCCAATTGGGAATGAGCCGGTCTCCATTGTCGTTGTAATACATGGCCCACGCGAGGGCGAGTTGTCGCAGATTGCTGACGCAGTTGATCGCCTGCGCCTTGGTCTTCGCCCGGCTCAGGGCTGGCAGGAGCATGCCGGCCAGAATGGCGATAATGGCAATGACAACCAGGAGCTCAATCAGCGTGAAGCCATGATGCTTTTGGGGCTGGGAACGCAGTTTCATGAGTCGGAAAGTGTATGGTTTTCCCAAACAGTAGGCGCCACCGAAGTCGAGGCGAGCCCAAAAACCGGGCAACGCGAGTTTTCTGCAGCAGTCGGGAGAGGCTGCCTTTGTTTTCAGCCCCGGTGATTCGCCGGTCGCGAGACGGGAATTGATTGGGGACTCTCGGAGTTCGTCCCTCCGCCGTTCCGGCGAGGACAATAAAAAAGCGGGCTTGGGGGTGACACACGGTTTTCACCGCCCAAGCCCGCCAATCCCTCCACACGGAGGGACTGAAATAGGGGACGGGAGATAGGTACGCGGCGGGGAGTGCCCGTTCAAGGTGTTTGTGGAGAAAAATCCTTTCCGGGCGTGCGACGGGCCAGGACGTCTTCCGTCTGCCGCTTCCGGAACCCTTCGTAGGCGGCGCGGCACTCCGGGTGCTTGATGCCCAAGATGGCGGCGGCAAGCAGGGCCGCGTTGATGGCGCCGGCCTTTCCGATGCTGAGCGTTCCCACCGGAACGCCTCCGGGCATCTGGACAATGCTCAGCAGGGAATCGAGTCCGTTCAGTGCCTTGGACTGCACGGGCACTCCCAGGACCGGCAGCGCGGTCTTGCTCGCGCACATGCCCGGGAGGTGGGCCGCCCCCCCCGCCCCGGCGATGATCACCTCCAGGCCGCGGTCCGCGGCACTGGCGGCGTACTCGAACAGCAGGTCGGGAGTCCGGTGGGCACTGACCACGCTGGCCTCGTGGGGGATGCCCAGGGACTCCAGTTGCTGCGCGGCATGCTGCAGGGTTTCCCAGTCGCTTTGAGATCCCATGATGATTCCGACCCGGGGCTGGTTCATGCGGACCCAGTGAAGTCGCGGACTGGATGCCGTTCAACCCGGAAACACCTCCGCAGGAGACGAGGTGACGCTCTGACTTCCTCCCCGCTGGGTTCGGCTGTCGCCCAACGGGCAGGGAGTTCGGCGTGCGGGTGGAGAGTGAGCCTTCTGACGTTGGCTCCTACGTGGGGGACGAGGGGAAGACACGGATTTCACGGAGACCCACGGATGAGGACGCCGGCACGCCGGAGTGCCCCACTTCATCCCTCCACCTTCCGCTTTCATCTTTTGCCCCGGATCGTGGTCCTGATGCATGCTCCTGCCGACATGACGCGGCGGCCTGCGCAAACCTTTTCGGGAAGCTCCCCCACGGAAATCGCCCAGTTCATCCGCCACCGGCAGGATGAACTGAGCCTGCTCCGGCGGGTGGTGGTCGAGGCGGACCGGACCCGGGTGCTGGATGTCAACCGCAATGAACTGGTGTTTCCCGGGGTCAGCTACGGACACCCCTGGCTGGAAACCATCCTTCGGGAAGCCGGCGCCTCGTTTGATCCGGCCACCCTGGGAACTCCGGCCCGGGTTCCGGGGGGTGTCCGTGAATTCCGGGTTTCCG